>JAKASM010000023.1 GCA_021819045.1 Microcaldota archaeon
ACAAGCCTGACCTCTTCGGGGCGATGGCAGATTCTGACTGGGTAGTATTTGAGCACGAACTCAATGAAACAAAAAAGAACATGGAAGCGGATGGAAATTTTGCTGGACTGCAGTGGTTGGCCGGAGCTTTTGCTGAGCCAAACGAACCACGGGGTGGTCATGGCGGCAGCGAAAAACTTGTAGTATATTCTTCAAATGCATTGGGGATTAGCAGGGAGGGGCGGAAATACCTTAGGAAAACATTACTTCCGGAGCTCAAAAAAATTGATGGTCTTGAAGTTATAGATCCTTGGAATTCAATAATTTCTCTTCCTGAATCTGAAATTCCTGATCCACTGCCATCAATAAGCGAAGCTGAGAGAATGAAAATCGGAGCGGATAATTTTGCAATGATAGATCGCTCTGATTTGGTATTGGCAAACATTGATGGCAAAGATGTAGATTCCGGAGTTGGTGCAGAGATAGGATATGCGTATGCAAGGGGAAAAACAATAATAGGCTATTATTTGGAATCAAAGAATGGCGCTGCTCCAATGCCGGAAAACATACAGATAGAGTCTCCTATAATATTTTCCGGAGGTACGGTTGTAGGTGGTATTTCTGCTGTTTTAGAAACCTTGAAAAAAATAATTGATAGAAGAAGTGGGGTGCAGCCTAAAGCGTAAGTATATTAAACTTTAGGCTTAAATAAAATAGTAAAATCGAATTATTCTGTTCGGTTTCTATTAAGTCATTAAATTACGGTGTGATATATGTATCCAAACATACAAGCATATGATAGAGGAGTCATGTTTGCGCCAGACGGCCGCCTTTTCCAGGTGGAATATGCAAGGGAGGCGGTCAAAAGAGGTGCTACGTCTCTGGGAATAACTATGGCAGATGGCATAGTTTTTGTTGCGCACAAGAACATAACTGCACCGCTTGCAGTTCCATCCAGCATGCAAAAAATATTCAGGGTTGACTCTTACATAGGAGCAACATACAGCGGCATCGTGGCTGATGGTTTGCACCTTGTAAATGTGATGAGATCAAGGACGCAGACGCATAGGATGGTGTATAACGAAACGGAATCGGTAGAGACGATAGCCAGGGAGATATCTGAGGAGCTGCTCATGGCAACGCAATATGGAGGCATACGCCCGTATGCAATATCTGTGCTCATAGGGGGCATAGACAAGGAGCCACGGCTGTTTGAAATAGACCCAGCAGCGACTGTTGCGGGTTTCAAGGCGGATGCCATAGGATCTGGTAAGAGCATGGCAGATGAGATGCTTGCTAAGGAATACAAATATGACATGGCGATTGATGATGCAATAGCACTTGGCGTTAAGATTATCAAGAAAGTAAGTGAAAAGCAGACAATAGATGAAAAGAACCTTGATATAGCGACCATAACTAAAGGAGAAGGGTACTCGATGCTGCCGGCTGAAAAGGTTGCAAAGTTCATCTGATTGAATGCATGATTTCATTTTATAGTGATGAAGGTGGCTCATTCTAAGATTGTAATAGCCAGATACGAAAAGGAAGGTCAGCGCTTCGAGATCCTTGTTGATTCAGACATGGCATTCGATTACATTTCGGGGAAGGGCGGAGATCCTTTGAGGATAGTAGACTCAAATGAGGTATTCAAGGATGCAAGGAAGGGCGAGAGGCAGAGCCCTGATAAAATACAAAAAATATTCGGAACAACAGACATAGCGAAAGTTGTGGACACGATACTTAAGCATGGCGACGTCCCAATAACAACTGAACAGAGGAATAAGTTTATAGAGGACAAAAGGAAGCAGGTAATAAGCATTATTGCCACCAACTCGATTGACCCGCGCACAAATGCCCCTAACCCGCCATTAAGAATAGAGAATGCAATGAAGGATGCGAAGGTAAGCATAGATCCATTTAAGAGTGCTAGCGAGCAGGTTGAAGAAGTAGTCAAGAAAATAAATGCGATAATACCTATAAAGTTTGCAGTTGCTAAGATAGAAGTTACGATACCGGCAGAGTTTGCGAATAGATGCTACGGGATGCTAAAGCAGTATGGCTTGAAATCAGAAAAGTGGCTGCAGAATGGAAGCCTTCAGGCAAATTTGGAGTTCCCCGCCGGCCTTCAAGGAGAATTCTTCGACAGAGTTAACAAGGCAACCCAGGGGAGGGCCGAGACAAGGCTTATAGAGAAATAATGATTTTATGCAAGAGATAGTATATCCAGGGGATGTTGTTTCAGAGACTGCTGTAAGGATGCCGCATACCTACATTGAAGATGGCAAAACTTATTCCATGATACTGGGTTTTAAGGATCTTGCAAGTGGCGGAATCGTGCCTCTTGAGGGCGGATGGACTCCGAAAGTAGAAGAAACTGTTATAGGCATTGTCTCTTCTGAGAGGAATAATGTTTATGAGGTAGATGTAGGCCCGCATTACAGGGCAATTATAATAGGCGGTAAATACGAGAGGTTCTCTTTCGAGATTGGCGATGTCGTTGAGGCTACTGTGAAGGACATAGAGGATGGGCGCACAATAATCCTCATTTATCCTAAAGCGCTCACTGGAGGCGTAGTGATATCGATAAAACCATCCAAAATACCGCGGCTGATCGGAAAGAATAATACTATGATAAATCAAATTGCACAGAGCACAGGTTCAAGAATATCTGTAGGCAAGAATGGAATGGTATGGATAAAAGATGGCGATGTGGCGCTAGCAACTGCAGCGATACTAAGGGTCGAGGAGGAGGCGCACGTACCTGGTCTTACAGAAAGGATAAAGCATATGGTAGAAAAAAGGTAAGGATATGGCATCAAAAGCAAATAAACCAGAATTGATAGTCGATGGCAAAAGGCTTGACGGCAGGGCATTTGATCAATTGAGGCCACTTAGCATAGAGGCAGGTGTGCTGAAGAATGCTGCTGGATCCGCTTATCTTGAATGGGGGAATAATAAAGTATTGGCGGCAGTTTATGGGCCTGTAGAAGCACAGCCAAAGCACATGGCTGACCCTTCAAAAGCAATAATAAAATGCCGATATTCTATGGCTCCATTCTCGTCTTTATCAGAGCATAATAGGAGCGGGCCTAACAGGCGAGCAATAGAGATATCTAAAGTTACAAAGGAGGTGTTCGAAAAGGTACTCATGCTGAATGAGTTTCCTGGTAGCCAGATAAACATCTTCATAGAGATCCTGCAGAGCGATGGAGGCACCAGGGCAGCCGGCATAACAGCTGCATCTGTAGCCCTCGCCAATTCAGGACTGCATATGAAAGACCTTGTATATGCTGTTTCTGTGGGCAAGATAGGGGAGCATCTTGTCCTCGACTTAAACATGATTGAGGATAACTATTCTGACTCTGACATGCCTATGGCGATATCTCCGAGAAATGGAGATATACTTCTCCTGCAGATGGATGGAGAATACACAAAAGAAGAGCTGGGCAGGGCATTCAAGATGGCAGTTGAGGCTGGAAAGGAGATAAGTGCAGTGCAGAGAAGTGCGCTTAAAAAGGTCTATGAAAATATAGAGGCTAAATATAGAGGCGAATGAAATGGGAGCAATGGATATTGTTAGGACTGCTTATATAAAACAGCTCATCTCTACAGATGCCAGAGAAGACGGCCGGAAGCTTAACGAATCTAGGGGCATAAAGATAGCGACAGGAATTTTGCAGAATGCGGAGGGCTCTGCCCAAGTCGATATGGGTTCAACAAGGGTACTTGCCGGTGTGAAATTAGACTTAGGAGAACCAATGGAGGATACGCCTAATGAGGGAACGTTGGCGATGTCTGCTGACCTGCTCCCTCTAGCATCTGCAGATTTCGAGATGGGCCCACCCAGCCCAGAAGCCATAGAACTTGCAAGAGTGGTGGACAGGGGCATAAGGGCAGGTAAATGCGTTGATACGGCAAGCCTGTTCATTGAGGAGGGCAAGGCCTGGAATGTGTTCGTTGATATATACGTTCTCAATTATGACGGGAACCTGTTTGATGCGAGTGAGATAGCAGCAATGAGTGCTCTTTTGAACACTAAAGTTCCCGAATACAGTGACGGCAAGGTTTTAAGAGAGAAAAGGATAAAAGCTCTAAAGGTGGATAATATAGTGACATCTGCCACTGTTGCAAAGGTTGCGGATAAAATCCTGCTTGATCCGACTGGCAATGAGGAGGCTGCGGCAGACGCCAGGTTAACTATAGCCACTGATGGAACATACATAAGGGCTATGCAAAAAGGGCTTGGAGGAAGCTTTACGCAGAAAGAAGTCCTAGATGCTGCTGATGCGGCATTGCAGAGGCACGATGCGGTTAGACAAATGATAGAAAAGGCAAGATGAAAACATGGCTAGTCCGAATATAAGATATGGCGCAAGCATAAGGAAGAGGGTGCATGCGGTAAAGTCTACGAAAACCACACTGTACAAGTGCGAGATGTGCGGCAAAGATAGCGTGAAACGCAGAAGCACAAGCATATGGGAGTGCAGGCACTGCGGCGCGATATATGCTGGAGGAGCATACAGCATGACAACACCTGCTGGTGAGGTGGCAAGAAGATTGGTGGAGGGATTTGCAAGCAAGTAGGTCAGGTAAGAATGGTAAAAATATTATATGAGCCAATACACACTCTGGTTGTGCATGATATAGCAAAGGTGCCTCTTGACGACCTTTTGCGGGAACGTGTAACTCCTGGGGCTACTCTGCCTTTGTACTGGTGTGGCGGTATACTCTTCAGTTTTGCCTCGCCTCCTATGATTGACGACATTGCAAAAGATTATTTCAGTGGAAAAATACACTGGATGGAGGTCCATTATACAGAGATGGAGGATTACAAGGCTGTAGTGGAGCTTAATGACGAGCATTACAATAGTGTAATAAAGGTCCGTGTGATTGATACAGAAGGTTCGCAGCTCCACAAGGATTTTATATCATGGCTTAAGAACAATAGAACTAAGTGAGATTATGGCGTACGTGTGTGCCAAGTGCGGCAAGAAAGTAAAACAGCTGGATAATTTTGTAAGCTGCCAGTATTGCGGCTCCAGGGTAATAGTTAAGAGCAGGTCGAACCTGTCAAGGGAGATAACTACCGATTGACTGCTGGTTTACTTTGCGCTAACTATTATGGTCTCTGATATGCTCTTTATCCTTTCATATTTGACGCTATTCCTTGCAAGCATAGCAGCGGTGTTAGTGCTTCTTACAAGATTCTCCGCTTTTATCAGGAGCAGGTTTGCCACCGAACCCTTCTCAAAATCAAGGATTACATCCTCTACAAGGCCTATCTTTTTGCCCTCGTTCGTTATTATCTGCTTCCCATAAAGTTCTGATAATAGTATTCCCATAATAGCACCTGTCATTCCACGTTCATTATCCTTTTGGAGGCAAATATTCTTATTATGTTTGCTCTCAGCTCCTCCATGAACGCTTTTTCATCAGCCTCTTTATATGCGATTTCATCTGGCTCAAATAGCTCTGGGTGGGATTCTACAAGCTTTTTGAGGTATTCATCATTCAGGTTATAGCACTTCGTTGCGCAAGAGTCGCACACCAACATCGGCATGACTGGCACATCTGATGGCAGCCTGACCTTGTCCATGTATCTTGATAGCGGAGAATGCCCACATTTGGGGCATTTTTTGTCCACTTTTATATCGACATATGGTATCTCAGATATGTGGCTCTGAGAATTGCCGGATAAGAGTGCATTAAGGAGCCCTTCAGCGCCATTTGTTGGCTTTTCAATGAGTTCCTGCGCTGTCAGCTCGCTGTATCTATTGAACGTGCTTTTTAAGACTGCACCTCTGCCGACGGGTTCGAGGAGCGTTATGCTGCTAAGTTCTCCGTCTATTTTTTCTTGCATTTTTATCTTTCCTAGAGGGCTTCTTGCTATCTCTATGGCTTTTCTGGGCATTCAATCTCCATATTTGAGCCTATATGCCTCTATGTCCTCTTTTAATATGTTATTCCTGCCATTCTTCTTCGCCCTCAAAAGGGCATATTTGGCGATTCTCGCGGCCTTCTTTTCGAGTATTCTGGATATAGCAGAAACTGCATTGTTTGTAAGGACTATCTTGTTCCTGTTCTTGACGAGGCTTTTTATAGCAGACTTTGGAATTTTTGCCATGCACTCACAACCTCAATTCATATCAGCACTCAAGATCGTCTTCACAGCAAAAGCTCAGCGTAGTGCATTATCATCATGATCGTATATGACGCGGCTCTGAATAAAAAGCTTGCGCAAAATCGTGATTTGCGGACGTGTGAGTCGGTTGCTTTGCTATCTAGTTTGCTCTGTGGTAGATGCAGTGCGCTACCTTCCGAACAATGCACATATTTTTAACCTCTTCA
>JAKASM010000024.1 GCA_021819045.1 Microcaldota archaeon
GGGATGCATGCAAGGGCAGCACTGATACGCCCAGAAAGGCACCGCAAGGATGCTCTGCGACCTTGAACCCAGTAAAAAGGTTCCGAAACCCTCTCCGATGGCAACAGATGAGGACGAAAACAGATTCGAGTGCAAGAGGAACCCCACGGAATTCATTCGTGGGAGGATGTCAGAATCATAAATTCCCTAGTTAAATCAAAATGACCCTTGCCTGTGGATTCGGCGTCTTGCCGAAAACCTTTTTATTACTTTAGCGCATAAATAAATTCAAGCAAACGGGCTTTTTCTGTTTTGCAAGGTAATTGTATGAAAATAGTTTATTCAGATCCTAAGAGCGGGAGAAGCGCACAGGCGGACCTGCCGAAGGACAAGGTAGGCCTTGTCCTAAACTACAAGATAGGCGACACGATTGACGGCGGCATAATAGGGCTTGCAGGCTACAAACTGAAAATAACCGGTGGGAGCGACAACAGCGGCTTCCCCCTGCATAAGAGCATACAAGGCACCATCAAGACCCATATCTTCATGCGCGCGAACAAGTCAGGGAAATCGAAAGGGATATTTACAAGAAATATGGTAAGAGGAAATACAATAAACCAGGATGTTGAGCAGATAAATACTGTAATAGTTGAATACGGATCTAAGGATCCATCTGAGCTCTTCCCTAAGGACGCCGAAGGCACGAAAAAGCCTGATAATGCCCCATGAGTGGTGAATTGGAAAAAACCGATATAAGGCAAAGTGTACTGAACATAGGCACGCTTGGGCATATAGACCATGGTAAGACCTCTCTTACTAGGGCAATAACGCATGTATGGACCGACAAGCATAGTGAAAGCCTAAAAAGGAATATGACGATAAAGCTAGGCTACGCTGATGCTATAATAAGGAAGTGCGAAAAATGTGATGGACCTGCTGCATATACCACAGAAGAAAAATGCAAAAACTGCGGCTCTATGGCTGTGCCACTTATGCGGGTATCCCTGCTTGATGCACCCGGCCACGAAACGCTTATGGCAACTGCCATAGCGGGCTCGAGCATAATAGATGCAATACTTTTTGTAATAGCTGCGAACGAGTCCTGCCCTATGCAGCAGACCAGGGAACATCTTATGATAATAAACCTCCTAGGAATAAAAAATGTCATAATTGTGCAGAGCAAAGTTGATGTGGTTGGAAGGGAAGGGGCGATAAAACATTACAGGCAAATAAAAGAATTTGTCAAAGGGAGCGTTATAGAGAATGCTCCAGTAATACCTGTGATGACGAATCAAGGGGTAAATGTGGATGTGTTACTTCAGATGATAACCGAACTGCCCAGGCCTGTGAGGGATGTCAAGTCAGACCCTATAATGTATGTTGTAAGGTCATTTGACATCAATAAACCAGGCAGCAGGCTGGCGAACTTTTCTGGCGGTGTTATAGGAGGGTCTTTGAAGAAAGGGACGCTAAGGCTTGGGGATAAAATAGAGCTTAGGCCTGGCGCAGATTTCAGAGAGCCTGAATCAAAAAAGCCGCTATACAAGAGCGTGGTTACGGTTATAACCGGAATAAGCAACGGCTCCGATATGATGGAGGAGGCGCGCCCGGGAGGCCTCATAGGCATATCTACAGAGATTGACCCGGCTTTTGTTAAGTCCGACAGCCTTGTTGGCAACATTGTGGGGTATGTGGGGAGGCTTCCTGAAACGTCGACCAAACTCAAAATATCATATCATCCGCTTGATAGGAAGGATATACCTTCACAGAAGCTTAAGGAGAATGAACTTCTGCTTATGGGCATAGGCACAGCCACAGTGATAGGCTATGCAAAAATAATTAAGAAAGACAGTGTTGATATAGAGCTAAAGAACCCCGTATGCGCTGAAAAGGGAGCTAGGATGGCGGTTTTGAGGAACATATCCCAGAGATGGCGCCTAGCTGGCTATGGTTTGATAGAATAGCTCATGGGGCAGCCAACTTGGCGAATCTTTTTATGAATGCCTCCCTTCCTTCTTTGGTAGCTATATTGTACCTTTTTGGAACTTTGAATGCGCATGCGTGTGGATGGCCTCCTCCCCCAAAACGTTCGGCAATATAAAGGCAGGATGTCTTGCCTGCGCTGCGTAGCGAACATGTTGGCGAATCCCGTATTCTGGAAGTGTTTACATATGCACCTATCTGCACCTTATTTCTAATTCTTAGCCTATGTGCTGCGAATGTGCTCTGCAAGTCCGGTGCGAATCCTAGCGCAATTTTTATCCTGCCAGCCTTTATTGTCTGTGCGCTATCATCCAAGATCTTGACGGATTTTATAAATATCTTTTTGTATCGGCTGTGGGCATTCTTTATTAGACTATTATTTATTTTGCCTATAGACAGGAAATATATCAGCTTACGCAGTTTAGCATTCCTGTTCTCGTCTTCTTGCATGTTTAAATACTTTATACCAAATGCATAGCGTTCCAGTATTGCGCGTTGCGCATTGCTCTTAGGCTTAAGATAGAGGTCTGATATATGTGTTAGTTCAACGAGCTTTTCTGACTTTGGATCATTACGGCACAAAAGTTTGTATACTATATCTGCACCACAGCAGTAACTATTCTCTCCCACTATCATCAAACTGGCATATTTTGACAGCATTCTTATAGACTCGTCATTCCACACATGATGGTCTAACCACATTATTGAGTTGCCATTCTTTTTTAAAAATGCGGCCAGATTTGCACAACTCTTAACAATCTGCTGATTAACCCCTGCGTCTGAAAGAATGAAAAGAGAGTTTCTTGGGTTTCTCGACATTATCTCTTCCCTCATTGCTGAAAATATACTAGCTGAATAATCGAAGAAGAAGATGTTTTCAAGGGGAATGCCAAAATTCTTTACCAGCAACGCAGCGCTTGCCATTCCGTCCAGATCACTTATGTGCGTTATATTGTATATCGTCATGAAAAGCCTACGGTGTCAGGCGTTTCCTATCCCTCGGGAAGAGAGACGTTTCGCGTATGTTGCTGCATTTTGCAATGCACATGACGAACCTCTCAAGCCCTATGCTCCACCCTGCGTGCGGAGGGGCACCCTCCCTGAATGCATTTATGTAGAATTCAAACTTTGCGGGGTCGAGTCCTTTCTCTTTTAGCGCCTTGGTAAGCATATCTGCATTATGTATCCTTTGCGCGCCGCTGCATATCTCGAATCCATTGTATATTAGGTCAAAACTATTGCAGAGGTCCGGATTGCTTTGGTTCGGCATCGAATAGAAAGCCCTTACAGCAGTGGGATACTCTTTTATTATTACTGCGTTGCCAAACTCCTGTTGTATAGCTTTTTCGTGCTCCTTTGAAAAATCATGGCCCGGTTCTATAGCGTATCCCTTTTCCCTCAGCCGTTTTATAATAGTTGAATATGTTACGCTTTTAACTTTAGGTATCTCAAGCTCTATGCCAAGGCTCTCAAGTTCTGTCTTGTTCCTCTTTTTGACCTCTTTCAGTATATAAGTGAAACATGCTGACAGCAGTTTCATAGCATCTTTGTGATCGGCAAAACCGATCTCTATGTCCATCTGCGTACATTCTGTTGTGTGGTATGTGGTGTTCGATTTCTCGGCCCTAAAAACGGGAACAACCATGAAAACTTTATCGAACCCCCCTATTATCGCAAGTTGCTTGTAAAGTTGTGGAGACTGAGCGAGATATGCTTCTCTTTCGAAATACCTCACCGAAAACAGGTCTGCACCACCTTCGCTTGCCTCGGATATTATTGATGGGGTTCTTATCTGTATGAACCCTTTTTTGGAGAAGAAAGATGTAAAAGCGTTTAAGACTGTTGATTCTATCTTGAATATTGCAAGGGTTTCTTTCCTGCGCATGTCTATGTGCCTGTTATTAAGCCTAACATCTATGTCTGCAGGCACTTTTCCTGTAACCTCGAAAGGGATTGCTGCTGTGAGAGGATTGAGGTCAACTATCTTTTTCGGAATTATCTCAAACCCTCTCTTTGCCTCTTTGCTGGCTTTTACAATACCTGTTACGCATATAACGCTCTCTTTAGGAAGTGATAGCATTTTTATAGTGGATTGGTCGGACTCTCCTTCCTTGCCTATTACCTGAGCTGTACCTGTGCTGTCTCTTATTATCAGGAAGGTTATTTTGGCGGTTTCCCTGACTTCATGCACCCATCCTGCAATGGTTACCTCCCTGCCATCCATTTCTGGTCCTATCTCGGATATGTAATGAGTGCGGATCACAGTGCACACCACGGACGTGGCATCCTCCCACGCATAAAGGGTATGGGATTCCTCTGCATTTATGCGATTACCGCATCCTGCAAAGGACGTATTTATCGGTCAGCGAAACCATCTCTTTTGAGACCTTTTGGCAGAGGTTATGGCGAACAGGCACGCAACCTCTGGGACCTCTTTACTCGCAAGATCTGCCCGACCTCGTTCCTGTTAGATATATTATTGGGACGCATGTTTATATGCATTTTGGTGTGAGTTGCTTTGCTCCTACAGCTAAAACATGTAGGATTTCTCTATGCACTGTCAAGTGCTGCAAATCGGCATATAGATATTCTTTAGTCAGCCCTTGAGTATATGTATCATCATGGAGCTGACTTTTGATTTTGTGCCGTCTTCGTTGGCTACTTCCTCTGATTTTATCTGTATGGTTCCGGTGCTGGGGTCCTTTATTCCTGGTATAAACCTGTTCCTTGCTATTTCTATTACATCCACAGCCTTTGAGATTGCGCTTCCCCTTGCTTTTATCACCACATTGGGCATACCTGAGTTTATCTGTGTGACTACCGCCAACACATAATTCATTGTAGGTTTCTTTCCTATGTATATGGTCCTATCTTCACTCTGCAAACTGGTGCTTCCATCTCCGGTCTGCTGTTTCGCTAGGGTGTTTACAGCATTTATCTGTATGAAACTTACCTTTGATTTTGTCCCGTCTTCATTTGCAAGCTCTTCAGAGCCTATCGTTATGGATTTGTCGCTTGGGTCCCTTACATTCGATACAAATCTCTTCCTGACTATATCAGCCACATCAACAGCCTTGGATATTGATCGGCCCCTTGCCTTTATAATAACAGGGCTCTTATCCATATTCAGTTGCGTTACTACAGCCAACACATAATTCATTGTAGGTTTCTTTCCTATGTATATTGTGTTGCTTTCCTCATGTATTTCTGGGTTGCTATTTTGTCCTGCTTGCATTTTTACACCTTGTTTAATTGGCCTCCTGTAGCAAATAGGTTATTTTGTTATTACTTATGAATTATTGCTGCTTACGGATATAAAAATATTTGCTTGTTTAAGAGCGCTGTATCTTTTTCATCTCTTCATTTATGTCTATTCCTAACCCTATTCCCTGAAGGGTATGC
The DNA here is from genome assembly GCA_021819045.1 of Microcaldota archaeon. The sequence goes on from JAKASM010000024.1 coordinate 5,365, forward strand.
AGCGGGTATGCTATAGATATGTCACGCAGCAGTTTTGCTTCGGGTTCGATTCCTACGCTTTTTGCGAGAGGGATCTCAGAGTCTATAGATCTGTATATAAGTTTTAGCATGCCTTCAGACATGTCCATTATCTCTTCTGCGCTAATCTCATTATTCTTAAGCTTTTCAGATACGAACCTTTCTACCCATATATCGCTTGAGGATTTTATTGAGAAAACCTTCCCCAGAGACCTCATAAATTCAGGGGATACCGGGTAGAATACTTTGTAGAATATAAACCCGAATGGTCTGGAGTATGCATCCCGTATGATTATATCAAGAGCAATTGCACGCTTTATCGGTTCTTCTATAAGATTTACCTTGTTGAATACCTCTTTTATCTCTGCTGTAGGCTCCGATATCTTGCCTCCAAGACCTTCCATCATATTCCTTAGTGCCTTTGCATGCTTCTGCCTTGCAGCTGAAACCTCACGGAAGTGGGCCGCAAGCTCAGGCACTAGCGCGGTTGAGGCATCCACAGACCAGGCTTTTGCTATCTCTCCGGTCCTGCTTATTCCATAGTAGAACTGATTTAGTATGTGGACTACGGATCTGATGTCAAATTTTATTCCATTTGGGAGTATTACGTGCCTTTTTGTAAGCTCCCCTTTTCTCCTCCTTACATTGATGAAACCTATCGCCTGCTTTATTGTAGCTATATTGCTCTTCTTTGCATATTTGTATATGTACGGCTTAAGCCATTGTGGAATCCCGTACCTTTTCATTGCCGAATCAATCAGCCTTTCATATAATACGCCCACATTATCA
>JAKASM010000025.1 GCA_021819045.1 Microcaldota archaeon
CTGCTTCGGCACCTCCTCTGCGGTCATACATGGCGTCAATCCTGCGGCTCCAGGGGTGTATGCAACAGCGGCAAGATTTGTGCTAGGGCCTACAGACGGATATTATCCGAGCACCATGGCTCAGGTAATGAGCACAAATCAGACAAAATATGTGCTTTTCGACCAAGGGCTTGTAGGAAAATGGCAGGCATTGGACTTCCTAGCGTGCGTGGACATAAATGCAACCTCAAAAGCATACGCAATAGCGCAAGGGCGAGCTCAGAACCCTCCACAGCCTTATGTTCTAGGAACATCCGAATGCGAACTATCTCACGATCCGCAGTTCGTGCTTGTGCCGCTGCCAGCACTTATCCCTACAAATGCCACATCACAGAACCTCTCATACTACTGCAGCGCTTCCAACTCAACATCGCCACTTATAAGCTCCTACCTTGTAGAAGGGAGCAGTCTTTCAAATGAAACTGTATGCGTAAGCGGGCAGCCAAATACCAAAGGGGTTCTGCAAATATATAACAAAACCGGCGGGAAGATGAATGCTGTAATTCAGGCAAGCCAATACGAAGGTGTAATAAACATTTCAGGAATACCTTTCGTGGAATATCTTATGATATATCTTCCAAACGGGCCAAACGATACAATAACCAATGCACCCTCATCATTCTACCTCTCGAACTACTACAAAGGATTTTTCCTCGGCGATCTGCCAGGCTTTACCCAAGTATACCCGATAGATAATGCCACAGGAGTAAACTATGTGAATGTGACAGATCCTATAAGGATATTCGAGATAAACAACTTTACCGGCAGCCTTCCGCCAAAGACACCAAAACCTTCATATGTGAGGAACAACTATACAATGCCTGGCTGATGCGAAGGTATTTATCCTTTGGTGAAGAATCTTTCATACGGGGGCTAAATGAAAGTGCATCCGGACATAGGACTTTCTTTTGATGATGTCCTTCTTATACCAAAGAAGAACAGCTTCGGCTCAAGGAAGAAGGTCAGCTTAAAAACAAAGCTAACAAAAGGAATAAGCCTCAACATACCTATAGTCAGCGCAAATATGGATACGGTAACCGGGGCAAGGCTCGCCATAGTCATGGCGCAGAGCGGAGGTATCGGAATACTTCACAGATTCAATTCAATAGATGAAGAAGCTGCAGAGGTAAGGAAAGTAAAGAGGCAAAGTTCCTATATAATAAAAGATCCATACACCATAACAAAAGACAAAACAGTAGGGGACGCGCGTGCAATAAGCCAAGTCTACGGTGTTTCCGGATTTCCTGTTGTGGATGGCAGAAAGCTTATAGGCATAGTCACAGAGCGGGACATACGGTTTCAGAAGGATGAAGCCGTAATAGAAAACGTGATGACCAAGAAAAATGACATGGTATTTATAGAACAGGACAAGTTCATGAAACCAGAAAAATTTATTGATGTTTTCAAAAAGCATAAAGTAGAGAAGATACCAATCGTGGATAAGAAATCAAACCTTGTAGGTATGGTAACGGCAAAGGATATAGCCAACCTCGGCAACGGTCACGCGACAAAAAGCAGGGATGGGACCTTAATGGTGGGTGCAGCTATTGGCGTAAAAGATGCAGCAAAACGTGCCGATGCGCTTGTAAAAGCAGGTGCCGATGTTCTTGTAATAGATATAGCGCATGGGCACTCAGAAGCTGTAATCAGTGCATTAAAAATGCTGAAAAGAAGGCTTGACACAGAAATAATAGCTGGAAATATAGCTACTGGCGCAGCTGCAGAAGAGCTGATAAGTGCAGGAGCAGACGCAATAAAAGTCGGAATAGGTCCCGGCAGCGTCTGCACCACCAGGCTAGTTGCCGGAAGCGGTGTGCCGCAGTTAACTGCCATAGAATGGACCCACAGCGTAGCGCAACATTACGGTGTACCAATAATAGGAGATGGGGGAATAAGAACATCAGGAGATATAGCAAAAGCGCTTGCAGCAGGCGCGTCTACCGTGATGATAGGGAAAATTTTCGGCGGCACAGAAGAGGCCCCTGGCGCAACAATAATAAGAGGAGGAAGGAAATACAAATTCTATAGGGGAATGTCCTCAATATCTGCGAATAATAAAAAGCTGGAGGTGGACCAGTCAGACTTTGACCTAAGTGATGTGGTTGGCGAGGGGAATGAAACATTCATACCCTACATAGGTTCTGCCAGGGAGATAATATCCCAGCTATGCGGCGGATTAAGGTCGGCGTTCAGCTATTCCGGCGCAACAAACATATATGATTTGAGGAAGAATGCAGAGCTGGTAAGAATATCCCCCGGAGGCCAAAGAGAAAGCTATGCGAAATTAGACTCTGACTGAACAGTTTCAGCAAAATATATAAATGCAAAAAGCCAAATTGGTTAAGTCGGGCTCGTAGCTCAGCCTGGTCAGAGCGACGGTCTTATATAAATAAACTTCAAATGAAGTTTAAGATAAGAAAGCCGTAGGTCGTGAGTTCAAATCTCACCGGGCCCATATGGGAGCGCATGGAAGTTAGAGAAGAAAAAATAAAAGAAATAATCGTGCACAATTCGCAGAAGCTTAGTATAAAAGAGCTTGTTCTGATTAGAATTAGACCTGACGGAAGACCTATAATGTTATTTTGGTGCGACGGAATTGTGTACTATGTATACACCATCGGGGATAAAATTGGGGATGAAGAGTTGATTAAGGGCAGATTCCACTTCTCAGCCGTATACTATGCAGACATGCCCGAATTCAAGCCAATACTCGAAATCAGCACAGAGCAGTTTGGAGGATTAAAGGTGCCAATTGTTGATACTAGCGGCTTAGAGGTAGATAAAGCGCTTATAAAATTCCTAAAAAGCAAGCCCAAGTAATTATTTGTAGGCAAATCGCGTGCACGATCCGCAAGTGCTGCACATATGAGCAATCATGCCGGATGAACTCCTTATCCGGACTGAGCAGTTAAGCCCTGGTATCAGCACAATTCCGCATTTTTTACATATTCGGCTCTTCATTCTGCTGTCTATCTTCAAATGATAGTGCTTTATTATGCGCTCCAGTATGCTTATATAAGAAGCTGAAAGCTCAGGCTCAGAAGCGGCATATCTCTCCGCCATAGAGAAAAGGATTGCTACTCTCTCATTTGCTATCCTTTCAATAAGACTTCTTTTACCATCCATGAAATCTACAAAATAAGTGCCAAACAGCAATATGCTTTCCCACCATAGGCAGTACACACATATCGTGGGCAGGCTTAGCTTCCGAGTTCGGAATGGGTTCGGGTGTTTCCCTGCTCCTATTACCGTTTGGCAGGATTATTATACAGAACAACATTTAAATTACTTTACAAATTTATTCCAAAATTATCCCGAATCCCAAGCAGAAGGCAGCTAATTTGCAGATGTAAAGTGCCTTCCGCGCCTGCAGTATATGCAAAGTCCAGAATCTTTGTCAAGATGCCTGCGACAAAAGCTCCTCCCGCATAAAGTACACGATCCCACGGACGGGTTAGAACAACTGCTGCACTCCTTATTTATCTTTATTGAATCTCCCCCACATTTATTATTCCTTCAAGAAGCTCCTTCGCCTTTAATAAGGACAAAGGGCGCCTTCCTTTCTTTTTCGCATATTCACATTGGTATCTTATATAAGAATCGTTTATTCTGGTGTTTGGATCGAGCTCCTTGCAACGATCTATGTAAGTTGAGATTGTATTAAATGCATCATCAACGCTCATGCCTTTAACGTTTATTAAATAAGGTGCCAATACAAGATTTACCATTCTATGCCTAACATCAGGAATTGGAGTTCTTAGCAACTGTTCAATCCAAGATGTACTCCCAGTGCCGGCTCTTACTTTGCTCATCTCTACATTTGGCGGTTTTATAGTTTTTGCAAACTCAACTATATACTTGGGTATTTCATAGGACTTTATAGGCAGTCCGCGCAGCATTTCCCGTGCCATTGCATTCTCCAAAAGTTCTGAAAGCTCATGCATACTCAAGATTACAGATCCAAAATGGATTCTGAATTTGGAAAGGTTAAAATCCTCACCACCAGACATATAATTCAAAAACACATTGAATCTTACATTGAACTCACCCCTATTCTGTGTGAGCTTAAGCCCAAGGCTTTCTGATAGTGCAAGAGCCTCTCTCAAAGTCCCCGTTTCCAATGCCTCTCTTGAGCGTTTGGCTTCAGCATAAACATATCTGAATAGTGCAAGCCGGCTACCCATCGCACTTACAAGTAACCTGCAATATGGGTACCCAATCACATAGTCAAGTTTGCCATATTTCAGATCTCTAAATTCTATTTTCCCTTTTGTAAATGCCTCTTCCAATCTAGATTTTGCAGCACGTAAAACCCTATTAAGATCCTCCCCTGTAGGTGCCGGCTCTTCATGCACAATATCTTTTGCATTATTAGAAAATGGGAATTTATAGGCAAAAGATAAAGCCTCTTCAGTGAACATACAAACATAATATATAAAGAGCCAAACTATAAATATATAAACTACAACAAAACTAATCGTGATATCATGGGCACTAGGTTCTTGTATCCGGCATTTTCTGAGAGTGTTCTAGCAAAAGCGGAAAAGGCTGAAAGGCTGCTTGCCAAAGCCATAGATGAAGGTAGAAATAGCAAAGAGATATCTGACATTGCAGCGAAATCCGCGGAGCTTTATGCATACGCAACTATTCAAGCAATTTCAGTACAAAATCATCAAGAGGCAATAGAGTGCTATGAACGTGGTCTCTTGCTATCCGGTATTGCATTAAGGGAAAACCCCAAAAATAACAGAGTAAGACCTGTATTCGAATTCTATTCAACTAGAAAAGACTATCCCTACCCTCTGTTAAGGGGCGATGAAAACTTTGTAAAAAGGGCAGCAGAGGAAGCATTGCAAAGGGCGGAAAAAATCGGCTATATGTAAGCACGCCAAGAATTAAAGCCTTTAAGCACACAGCCATAAAGGAAGGGGCTGTACGCTAACCTGGCAGACTGCCGCGTTCGGGTCGCGGTTATCCGAGTTCAAATCTCGGCAGCCCCATGTCTACCCTGATAAGCATTATTTGCAAATGCAATGGTTCATTACTCTATTTATTATAGCTCTCTTTTCTTTAGGCACTCTTTTTAGATAATGCTCAGCAGAAAGTTTCCATCGTTTAGATAGTAGGAGATGCCAACCTAATAATGATAAAAACCTTGACATGCATATAGAATAAGATTGAATGGGGGATGATGTAACCACAGAGGAGGCACTTTCACTGCATCATAAGCGAAAAGGCAAAATTGAGATTATAGGTAAAACAAGCCTGCTTAATCAACGTGATCTTTCAATCTGCTATACTCCTGGGGTCGCAGAAGTAAGCCGCATAGTAAGTCAGGATCCCGCAAAGTCGTATGATTATACAAATCGCGCCAATACTATCGCAATAATAAGTGACGGGACTAGGGTTTTGGAGATGGGTCCTCTCGGCCCAGAGGCGGAAATGCCGATATTGGAGGGCAAATCCTTGCTGTTCAAGAAATTCGGAGGCGTTGATGCAATACCGATAGTAGTATCATCTAAAGACAAGGATGACATAATAAAGTTCGCAAAAATGCTAAAGCCATCAATTGCAGCAATTGCAATAGAGGATATAGAGTCACCCAAAGTATTTAACATAACTCGTAAACTGGCCGAAGAAATTGGAATACCGGTATTCCATGATGACAGGGAGGGCACGTCAATGGTTGTAAGGGCAGCATTGATGAATGCGCTTAAAGTAATAGGAAAAGAGCCAAATAAGGTAAAAGTCGTTATAAATGGGGCCGGAGCTGCAGGTCACGGGATATCAGAGATACTCTCGGATTCAGGTATAAAGCATATCATAGTATGCGATAAGAAAGGGGCAATATACAAGGGAAGAGATCAAGACATGGGGCAATTCAAGGACGAGATTGCAGACATGACAAATCCCTCCATGGCTAAGGGGTCACTTAGTGATATGGCTAAAGGTGCAGATGTTTTAATCGGCGTATCAGCTAAAGGACTATTCAACAAGGAAATAATATCATCAATCGCAAGCAAACCTATAGTATTTGCATTAGCCAATCCCAACCCCGACATAG
>JAKASM010000026.1 GCA_021819045.1 Microcaldota archaeon
AGGGCAGGACTTGCCCGAACTTACGCTCAGGGAGATATTTGCCTATATCCTTCAACAGGAAGGACAAGTGGTGTCGAGGAACTGAGAACATACCCTGCAATTGCAGGGTAAGCACACACCTTTTAGAGGTGGGAGGAGGTAACAGTTAGAGGCACTCCCACCAGAACTTTTAGGCAACTCTAAACTGCTGTTGTTGGTGCCTTATGCGCTTCTCTCAGCATTTAGAACTACATAGTATTTTAAACTCTCTGCTCTATGTTTAATTCGATATTATGAATGGAGGGAAAACTGTAGGAATAGGGATAATCGTAATCATAATAGTTCTTATAAGCGTTTTTGTTATATTGAACGGCATTCATCCATCTACATCAAGTTCAACGTCTGTTATACCCACATCAGCTTCTACAACCCCAGCACCTGGCACCGCAGTGCCGGTCATGATGACGGATCCCGCGCAGGTGCCTATAGGAACTTCAGCTTTAGTTTTCACATATACAGCAGTGAAGGTATACACAACAGGCCCATTAGGTACTTCTGTAGTTAATGGAACAGGTAGCGGCAGTGTTAATCTAATATCAATACAAAACAAGACGCAAGTACTGGGGTATGCAAACCTTTCGGCAAACTCCACAATAAGCAAAGTTGGGTTTAATGTAACATCTGTTACTATAACGATCAACGGCACATCATACAACGTGCCTGTGTCGAACCCAACGGTATATGTATCCGTATCTGGCAACGGAAAGGTAGCGCAAGGGGCAGGAGTCCTTATAGATTACACCCCTACTGTATCCGCAGCATTCAACAACAACTCAGCGACTTTTGTTAGAGTTCCAGCAGCTAAGGCAACAATTGTAGGAGGCATAAGCAGCTCATTCGCAAGGAGTGTAGGTGCTACTGCCTCTATCAGTGCCAACGCATCTGCATCTTTGGCAGCAATAACCCCGCAGATAAACATTACCTCAGCATCAGTTTCCGTATCAGGCAATAATACCACAATCTCTATCACCGTTAAGAATAACGGCAACCAAAGCGCGATGATTAATACAGTCAATGTATATGGGAGGCAATCTGTATCTGCGGCGGCATCTGCAGCAGCAGGAGTAAACTCATCGGCTGCAGGAAGCATAAATTCTGCTTTGGCAGGTGGCATCCGCGGCACATTAAACGCAAATATAAATGCGGTGGCAACAATAGGGGTGCACCTGCAGGCATACGGAATGCAAACCTTCTCAGTAAGCTCTTCCGGCACCCTCGTTCTGGTGTCTGGAAGCTCGTCTCTGCAGAGCGGATTGACTTTGGCTCCAGGAGCAAGCGCAACCCTCACATATTCAGGAAGACCCACATACAATAATGGAGCGTTCAGAACAACGCCAACCAACGGAACACGTTACACAATAAATGTCATAGGTAGCACCGGTGCGTATGCAACCATAGGGGTAATTGCCTCATAATGTAGAAAGAGTGGAATGCAATGATGAGATATCAAGCACTTATTATGCTGTTCATGAATTGTGCAATTCTGCTCTTAGGAATGCCGCTCGCAGCAAGCACCTCCTCTGTAATCACGCAGAGCTACACCCCTCCATCATATCTATCAACAGTCATAGGCATAGTGCTGATAATTGTAGTGCTCTTTGTGGGATTCAAGTTCCTGAAGAGCATAATAAGCACAATAGTGCTGCTGATAATACTTTTCATACTTGCGTCAGTTGCATACAGCTTCCTGACTACAGGCAGCCTTACCCTCTCTGGAGTTTCCGGCCTTATAGACAGCATAATAAATTTCTTTAAAAGCATTGTAGGGTTATCTCACACAACATCAAACATAATAAACAGCAGTAGTTCTGCTGTAAAAAACCTATCAAATACAACAAAAGGCTGACATAACAGATAAATCATTATCTCCGAAATTACTTGCAAGGTGATGAAATAGAAAAGAAATCCGCTGCATACGCAGTCGCTCTTCTGACATCGATTGTGTATGGGGGATGGTATGTAAGCTTTTCACTCCTTGCTGATGCCTCCGGAAGTGCTGTATCTCCAATACTCCCGCTCCTAATGATCTGGGCTGTATCCGCATTTATAGCGTTCATATTCACAGCAAGGGCGCGTGCGTTTGTCCACTCAATAAAGAATACAATATTTCCCATACTATCTGGAGTTTTTTTCGTTGCAGGCAACTACCTCTTCTATGTAACTACAAGACAAATAGGCATACCATTTTCTAGCTCATTTGCCACTGCAGAGATACTTGTCTTCAGCGCGCTTCTTTTTATCTTCTCAAAAGAGAGAAAGAGGACCTCCTATGTTTTCGGTGCCCTGCTAATAGCTGCTGGGCTGATACTTGAATCTGCTAAGCTGCAGAATGCAGTAATAATATTCAACGCGCCGCTTCTTATCTACGGTGTTGCAATGGCTGTGCTTTTCGGATTTGCAACCTACTTTTATTACCTCTCCACCAAAACCATAGAGAGCAAGGCAGCAACAATATTTTATGTGCAGGCCACAGAAGTGGTTCTCTTCCTAATACTTTTACTTATATTATATCCTACAATGCAACTCCCTAGGCTTACGCCCCAATATATAGCACTTGCAGTATCTGTAGGTGCGTTCCTTTTCCTGGCCTTTTTCATAGAGTCAGTAATGATGAAGATGCTGGGCAGATTTAATGAAGGCGCAGTAGCTACAGGCTATATACTTAGCGATTTGCAACTCCTTCCCGTAATGGCATACGCAATAATTGTGCAGCCAAGTTCGTTTCTTGGATTCGTGCCTGGCATGGCGATAATAACTCTGGGCATGATATGGCTGGACTGGTGGTAGTTGCAAAAATATAGCAAAGCATTAAATAAATTTCATGTGTTTGTTATTTGGTGCTGAAATGAGGTATTGGGAAAAATCTATTGGAATTTTTTGGCTAATGGCAATATTTAGTACAATAATTGCATCTGGTATTGCCTTCGCGCAATATGGATATGGTACGTCATCTATATCATTAAACACTTCAAGTACAGCGATAGCACAGGGCTCTTCTGGCAGCGTGTCATACACTGTAAACCTGGCAAGCGGCTCTACATGGGGCACAACAATATCCGTGACAAACCTGAGCAATCTTACGTCATCTGGAATAAGCATAACGCTCAGCAAGACATATGCAGACCCTCCATATTCAGGTACTGCCACCATAACTGTAAGTCAGAGCACTGCACCAGGCAACTATAATATTGTGTTCGCAGCAACCGGAGACGATCCGTCGAGCAGCCCATCAACGCTTGTATTGACTGTAACCGGCAAAGCAACTACAACTGCACCGGCATCCACCACAGCCCCTGCGACATCTACAGCTCCATCCACTTCTACGCCATCAACAGCGCCAACCACGATATCTGCACCACCAGCAAGCAGCTCAGGCAGCACAACAGAGATAATAGCAGGCGTAGTAATTGCAGTAATTATAATAGCTATAGCTGCGGCTGTCCTTCTCAGAAAAAAATGAATTGAAACTTAAGTGAGCGAATGGCAACGAATACAAAAACCCTTGTAGGAATAATAATGGGGTTGATAATCCTAGTGGCAGACCTCTACTGGACGTACACAAGCTACCAGATTGCACTCTGGCTCGCATTAGGAATAATCATCCTCATAGCAGACATAATCTGGCTGGTCATAGATTCGAGCTTCCTGAAGAAGTGAAGCCGTCATAAGTCCAGCGATATCTGCATGCGGTAATAGCGCGAGAAGAGCTCTTCTATCTTGCTCTTTGACAGACTCATCGCCTTAGAAAGGTTTCTGAGCTTTTCCTCAAGCGCTTCAGATTCTTTTATTTCAGCTCTATTATGCTCTGCCTCTCTGTCTATTCTATCCATGTCTTTCTTTATAGACCCTATCTCAAGCATAATAGGGCCTTCCTTAGCCTTCAATATTGCTATCTCATCCACAAGGGCCCCGAGATTACCTTTCATAACCAGCTCGAGAGCCTGCACGGCTTCTACCTGGTTCTTCACCAATATCCTGCCAGAAGCAATCTCCTTCCTTAAAGACTCAACATACATCATAAAATCTTTCATAGCATCCGGGTTCCCTGCAATAGTGCCTACAGGGTCGCTTATGTAGGCGAGCAGCCGCGCTGAACTCGCTATCCCATGGGCATACTTCCTTGCGGCTTTTTCTATAGGTGATGTTATGTGGAGAATCTCCATACTGACACCGTCTATGGATCTCTCTATCAGGTCCAGCTCCGCGGATTTTTTTGCAAGCAAACTTTTTAGCATTTCCATTTCTGCAGACCTGCCATCGACTCCAGATTTTATAGCCTTCCTGCTTCTTATCGCCGAAAGCCCACCAAGCTCTTCAGAGAATGCGCGCAGCCGCTCTATCTCACCCAATATCTCATTATACTCCTTGAACTCTTTCTCCTTGGATGACACAATCGAATCCATCTCTTTGGCTAGCCTTTCCATCAAAGAGAAGGACGACCTAAACCTTCCAAGGCTGTTTGCATAGCCTTCAAGGACCATCCTGAATTTCCCATTCAGCTTCAGCACCTCATCCAGCATACCTTTCATTCCTTCCAGAGTTGCGAGATGTGACATATAGAGGTTTTTCTTCTCCTCTACTTTGTATCCGGAAAGTATTCTTTTCAAAGCGCTGGTATACACCTTCTTCTGCTCAGCCACACGCATCGCAACGCTATTGCTTATGTAGTCTATGTCTGGAAGGGAGCTGTCCCTCTCTAACTGTCCGCATGCATCAATCAGCGCGTCCCTCGCTCCATCAAACCTTTTTATAATTGCTGATGCTTTTGCGTTCACAGAGCCAAGCTTCCTTTCGAACGACAAGTTAAGCTCCGCCTCTATTCCTCCTATGCCGATGTTTTTCTTAATGCCCCCAAACTGCAAATTAACACTCCTTTTTATTTCTTTATTCACCAAATTATATAAAGCATTTGAGCCCATAGAGATTGAATTGTATGACCGATCAAGAAGACCTATATAATACTCATTTCGTACACTGCGCAATTCCCGATATGGCAATAAGCGAAGCAGACACATCATGCACAATATGCGGAATCCCAACAAGCGTTCCAATAGGAGTACTCATTGATGACCGAAACATAGCCGCTCAAAAATCATTGGAGAAACCAGGTATAATATTTATTGCGGACTCTTCTGGAACGGCAATGGCATTCAAGGATGGTAAAACCATGCCGGCCAAAGGGAGTGGCTTTAAAATAGTCAAAGTTGGGGACGGAGTGAATGCGGCAAAGGCGCTAAGAATATTTGAAAACTCTATACCATGCATAGAAGAAAAAGATACGAAAAAACTAGAGCTTTACACAAAACAGCTCAAGATTGCGATGTTCCTTACCAATTCAAAGAACATAGACAGTCTGAAAAAGGCACCAATATACAATACAAAAGGAATGTAAATGCCAGACGAGCAGGAAGCAAAGGCTACAGAAGACAGGAAAATACAGCACATAAACATAATTCTCAACAAAGAGACAGGATACAGGGACAAGACAACAATGCTGGAATGCGTGCATGTGGAACCGCGCGGAGGACCCATATCCGCTAAAGAGGTAGACCTCTCTGCAGCATTTCTTGGGAAAATAGTTGCAGCCCCTATCTTTATTTCGGGGATGACAGGAGGGCATCCAGTGGCATTCCAGATAAATAAGAATATAGCTGAAGCAGCATCTAAACTGGGCATACCCATGGGGGTGGGGAGCCAAAGAGCGATGTTGGAAAACCCATCTCTTGCTTATACCTATGATGTCAAAAAATACAGCCCAGAACTTGTCTTGGTAGGAAATGTCGGAGCATCAAGGCTGCCCGCATACACCAACGAGCAAATAAATGGCATACTAGACTTTATAAAGGCGGATATGTTGGCCATACATACAAACCCCGGGCAGGAGAGTGTGCAACCGGAGGGCGACCTTGACTTTAGGGGAATTCTAAAAAGGATAAAGGCGCTAAAGCCCGACATAGCACAGGGCATCATAGTCAAAGAGGTAGGCAACGGTATATCGAAAGAAATTGCAT
>JAKASM010000027.1 GCA_021819045.1 Microcaldota archaeon
TGAACCCTAAAGCCCCGAAGGGCACCGGTTTTCTTCGCATCACGGATCAGCTCTTGACATCTAAGACTCAAGACCGGCGCGTTACCAGATTCTGCCACCCTGGCTCGCTACTCCTTTATCTGGAAAATTTATTAAGCAGTATTATTGGTGATAATTTGAAATACAAAATAAAAAATTTACTGGAAAGGATTAAGGTTGGATTTGCAAATGCATTTTTTAAAAAAGAAACACGGTTTATTGAATTGGGACGTACCGTTGCGGTCCTTAAAGAAAGGAAGAGGGTCAGGATATACCCGAAACACGGCCATGTGTCAAGCGAAGTTTACCGCATTCCAGAATGGAGAAGGTCCAGAGGTAGAACAAGGGTCTTCCCAGAAAAGGAGCCAAACCCTCACATTGTCCTTCTCGGAATGAGCGGCTTCGGCAAAAGCACAATGATGAAGTCAATGCTCATAGACATAAGCAGAATGGGAAGTTCAGCCATACTATTTGACGCGCACAACGAACACAAAGACGCAATCCTTGCAGTGAACGGAAAGGTATACGATGCATCTAGGTCAGGCATAAATATACTCGAGCTTGACGGGATGACTGTACAGCAGAGAATATCTGATATAGTCAATCTCTTCAAGAATGTATACGGTTTGGGGCAGATACAAGCAATAAAGCTGAGCCAGTGTTTATCCTACTCCTACAGGAAATGCTCTATGCTAGGCCAGAAAGTGCACAACCCAACCATCTCTGACCTGATAGCAGAGATAAACATATTCATAAAAAATTCAAGGTCTTCTTCGGAGAGGAATAGCTTGATGCACCTCAAAGAAAAGATATACTCCCTATCTACCGCTACGGAGTCAACTGTAGAAATATCTTCTCTTAAAAATGGGATAAGCTCATTTTCTCTTGCAGGACTGAAGAGCAGGGAGGCAAGGATAATTTACATACACGAGCTTCTCAGGAGGCTATACGCGAGCATGAAGGAGAATGCAAAGGAGAAGGGCGTAAGCCTATTCATAATGATAGACGAGGCGCAGTTCCTCATCGGATCTGAAGGAGGCTCAAGAATAGTCACGAGCATGGTGGAGGAGGGCAGAAAGTACGGAGTAGGCCTGATCATAGCCACCCACATATCTGCTAACCTTGACAGGCAGGTTATGGCAAACGCATCTACCCTAATATCATTCTATGCAAGGGACCCCACAGAGATAAACTACATCTCAAATGCACTTTCAGGAGGCAACCAGGCTATGGCAGCTTCAATAAAGGCAAGGCTTAGGTCGCTTGGGCAGAACCAGGCAATAATGATAAGCGGAAGGATGCGCGACCCGCTTGTAGTAGACTGCAAGCGCATAAATGCTCTCTTACCCCTGTTCAGGGCAGGGAGCAAAAACTATGAAGAAGCGCGCACTACTGCAATAAAAAACCCAATAAGGTATGAAGATGCCGAGAAAAGCATTGGAAAGGAGGCATTGGATAGATTAATCATGTCCGGCAAGGTTACCGTTGAATCTGTAGATACAGAAGGAATGCCTACAGATTGGGTCATGGAAAAAGGGCAGAAGAGCATAGAGCACGAGGTATCGGTAGGCATTATATCAAGAAGGTTGGCAGAGCTTGGGATAAAGCATTACATAATGAACAACTCTAACGGGCCGGACATACTGGCATATATAAACGGCAAAAAGGTTGCAATAGAGTACGAAACCGGAAGGAAGGGGTACAGAAGCACAGCAAGCATGCTGGAATCAAGGAAAAAACGGTTTGAAAGGACCGTAGTTTTCGTCAACAGCCTGGCGTACCCTTTCTACAAAAGCTACTATTCTGACGACATTATAGAGGTGGTAGACATAAAGGAGCTGCAAGGCTGGGCCGGCATATAGACATCTATTTAAACCCATATGTAAAATATAGAAACATAGAAAGGTGAAAATATGCCAGGAAAAAAAGATGATAAAGAAACCCCCACAGGCGGAGGAGACGAAGGTCCACAGTAAATGCAGGCAAAGACTGTAGTTATGCCACAATTTAATTTATGCCGTGGTATATAGACATCTATTTAAACCCATATGTAAAATATAGAAACATAGAAAGGTGAAAATATGCCAGGAAAAAAAGATGATAAAGAAACCCCCAGCGGCGGAGGAGACGAAGGTCCACAGTAAATGCAGGCAAAGACTGCATAGTTATGTCTCGCCCCTATTTGCTAATGTGCTGCGCGGCTCATACTCTTCAAGCTTTTGCGCAGCCTCTTTATATACGCTAATTAACCTTTTGTACTGGTTCGAATAAAGGTTGTCGAATCTTCTATGCAGTATAGATCCGAGAAATACATCAGTCAAAATCAAATAGGAAACTTTAATGCCTTTTACTTTATCTGTCAGATTTTCTATCTCCTTTTCGAGTTGCCCATCCGCCACGATAGGCATCACGAATAATACCCCCTGCGGCAGGTTTATATCCCCAACTAGGGAAAATTTACTTGAAATAAAATTCCTATCTTCGCTGATTATGTACTCTAAAAGCTGTTTCCTGGAAGCTATAAACGCACTATGATTAGTTATTTCCATAATTATTAACGCATTATACTTTATGGGCAGATTTTCCATTGTAATGCCTACCCTATTTAAAATTCCCCTATCTTTAAGTTTCTCATACGCACGCAAACCGCCACCTACCGCAATATTCCCTTCTCTCTCGATTTTTGCAAACGGCACCGCACCATCCTTATTCAATTCTTTTAGCACAGAAAATTCCCCTTGCAGCAATTGATATTGTGCAGGTCTCGGTTTCTCCTTTGTTCTATGCCAAACATCTTTTTCAAGAGCCCTGAAGATCTCGTCCCTAAAAGGCACAAAGCCATAGGTTCCGTTAAACGCAGTAGCATACCATTTTGATGGTAAATTGATAAGCGAATTTTTGTTTTTTATCCTTTCTATGATTGCTGATAAATCGTTATTGCTTTTTGCTATCACGTGCAAAACTAGGTTATATCTTCCATTACAAAAGGCGGCGAACTGTACGCTAGGCTCGTCTTTCAAATCAAGTTTAACTCTTTCTGCGTTTGGCATCTTGCCCCGAAATTTAACGAATATAAAGAATTGCAGGTAGCCTAGCGGTTCCAGCCTTATATGCGGCACATATCTTATGCCCAGCCGTTTTTCAAGAGATTTTATCCTTCTATCTAATGCTTTTGGATCCATGCCCAACTTACCAGCAAGAAATGCCAATGGCATTCTGGCATTCATTGTAAGGTTTGTAAGGATCCTCAAATCAACATCTGTGAATTCACCAATGGGAGTAGCATGTAATTTAGCTTCAGGCGTTTCTGGCAACGTTACCGTCCCCCCATGCGCAAAAATGACGGCCTTTGCCACCTCAATATCTTCTTCTGGGTTTTTAAGCCCCTTTACCACAAACACTCCGCCATCTGTTATCTTGCCCAAATACGCCGACTCCACCATCTCTGTTTTACCAGTCTGCCTGTTTCTTTTTGAGATCTGCTTGTAGATGTAATACCTACCATTTATTCTCCTTAGCACTATAGGAAAAGGATAATTTTTCTTCAGCTCTTGGAATTTTTGCAACACCTTCTCAGGCATCCCCTTTAATACCATAGTAATATTTACTATGACTAAATATTTAATAAAATGGCATTTCCGGTTCTATTTATATGCAAGATATTGAATTTTAAATACTTATTCTTAGGTTAATAAAAACCGGCCAACGGCGCGAACTCTCCCGAGAGTCAGACACGTGCAGAAGTTGCAACACACAGATAGGGTTTTAAAGCTTTGTTATGATCTATTATCCGTGATAATGTGGCGCGATCGAAGTTCCGCGAGGATTTGAGGAAAGGTTTCGGATCTATAATACACCCAGGAAAAGATACACAAGGAAACTACTCTATAGGCAGCGCACTGAGGCTCTATTACTCTGTCAGCATAATACCATTCATACTATTCCTTGTTGTAGGATCTCTGCTCTACGGCACACTTGCAATAAGCACAAATTGCATTTACTCGCCTACGCAGATAGCAAGCCTGAGCTGCGCTCCTGCCAAGTACTTCACAGTATTTGACGGATTCATAGGCGCTCTCTCGCCATTGATAGGGGTAGTTGCATCTGTATTCCTTGCAGACGTGCTCTTCCTGCTAATAATACCTCCAATAGCAATGTTCATTGACTCGCTGGTATACCAGCTCATAGGAAGATTCTTCCTTAGGACATTCAAGAGGGACATTCACAGCACATTTACTGGAGTCATGTTCGGCGCTCTTCCAGCGCTCATACTCTACTGGCTGCTCTTCATACCTGGATTGAGCTATGTAATGCTTCCGATAATAACGGTATGGGGATTTGTAGTCGGTGTGATAGCGTTGTCCAATCAGCAGAAGGTGTCCAGGAGCGAGGTCTTCATAGTCTACCTTGCAACATTGGTGCTTGTGCTGATCATAGGAATAATCTTCAGCAGCGCAGTACTGAGCAGTCTGGCATCACAGCCATTCTACGGACCTGTATTCCCATAGCAGGCTAATCTCTTAGAGAGTCCCCGCTCTCTTTCCACGGCCGTGCTCTGCACGGCCTTCCACAAACCTATTTATAGTAATGACCAAAATCTAAAATGATTGCATGAACAAAGCCGATGCAATAACCCTATTTAGGACCGCACTGGTATTTCTTGTAGCATACCTTATCCTAATCCGGTTCGATGCATATGCAACGATAGCAATAATTGCAATAATGTTTATTCTGGACTTTGGAGATGGTTATGCGGCGAAAAAAGACCTAAAGAAAGGTAAAAAGCTCAGTTGGTACGGGAAAAGGCTTGACGTGGCAGGGGACAGGGTCACAGAGTACGTCCTTTGGATACTTTTCACATTCCTCGGCATAGTTCCATTATTCATGCTTTTCCTTATAGTGCTGAGGCACTCATTCGCGGATGCGCTTATGGGAGCAAAAGGCACATCATCCAAGATGAAAAGCAGGTTTGCAAAGGTATTCTACACATCAAACGCATCCAGAGGCGGAATAGGAATAGTAAAGTTCATTACATTCTCATACCTGTCATGGGCATACATAACAAGCAACCTTTTTGGAAGATACCTGCTCTTTTCCTATGTCCTTATAAGCATACTTTTTGCATACATAATGGTAAGGGGGATAGCAGAAATATACGAAGCAGTAAAACAATGATGGGATGCAGCTTTTCGTAAAGGTGCATGGCAGGGTGCAGGGCGTAGGTTACCGCGCATACGTTAAAAGGATAGCGGATTCACTTGCGGTTAAAGGATGGGTGAGGAACAGCGAAAAAGGCCATGTCGAGATATTTGCCCAAGGCAGAGAGGAGGCGCTGAACAAGTTCATGGATCTGATAAAGATAGACTCGAAGTACGGTCCAAGCGTCATGCATGTGGAGGTGCAGGAAGGCAACCCTGTGCGCATAAAGAAAGCAGCAGATAATTTATTTGTTATCCTCTAAGCTCATCTCCCTGCACGGTATAAATGCCTTTTTCTCTATCCTTTCCGCTATCGCCCCGTCAGCTTCGTATATGTATGCAACTATAGAAACAGGATATTCATCAACAAAGTTGTTCGGCCTGGTAAAAAGCTTTATTTTCTTCTCAACAGATCCACCAGGCATAGCGATCCCCATGCGCGTCCTGCCGATCTCCAATTCTCTGTCTATAGCCAATGATAGAGGGGACTTTACAGACACATCACATTCGCACCAGTAAGGAGCAGAAGAGCTGCTGTTCGCAGCAGATATTATAAGGAAAGCCTCATTCTTTGCATTTGCGCGCAGCGCACCAGGCTCAAATTTTATCCCTATTTCTATATCTCCCAATCAGATCGCCAAACTTTCAAGTGACTTTAGAATTTACGCATGCAACCTTTTTAAGTTTAGCTGCTTTTCGCATGCAAGAAACTAATGCAAATATAACGCATTTTTATACTTTATTTGTGATGAAGATAAAGTGGAATTATG
>JAKASM010000028.1 GCA_021819045.1 Microcaldota archaeon
TACCCGAGTAGCCCTAGCAGTAAATTATGCAGACTCTGGTGTTGCCGATGTCTCGAATATCGGCAGTACCGTAGCGAAAGTGTTAAGTCTGCCGCCTGGGGAGTACGGCCGCAAGGTTGAAACTTAAAGCAATTGGCGGGGGAGCACACAAGGGGTGGATGCTGCGGTTTAATTGAACCCAACGTCGGAAATCTTACCGGGAGCGACGGCAGTGTGAAGGCCAGACTGAAGATCTTGCCTGACGAGCCGAGAGGTAGTGCATGGCGACCGTCAGCTCGTGGTGTGAACTGTCCGGTTAAGTCCGGGAACGAGCGAGACCCTCATTGACAGTTGCCACTGTTTCAGCGATGAGACAAGCACTCTGTCGAGACCGCCTCTGTTTAAAGAGGAGGAAGGAGAGGGCGACGATACACGATGTTGAGAGACCAGCAGATGTAATCCACCAGGTCAGTAAGGTAGATAATATCAGACTCTAGAAAAGAGCTGAAGAAACAGATAAAGTTCCGTGCATTGCAGGGTTTCAAAATCAGGTACAATTTCAAAGACCTTACGCTTTGGGCACTAGTTAAAACTAACCAAAGAATAAAAGAAAATGATATTCAAGAGCTTCAGGCTTTTGATAAGATACTTTACGACCTTGGTGGGTTATACAGGTCTTTCTCATCGATCGAAGTCAGTATGCTCTGAATCTTCCGGGCTACACGCGGCATACAAAGGTTGGCACAATGGGATGCAACTCCGAAAGGAGGAGCCAATCCCCTAAAACCATCCTTAGTTTGGATTGAGGGCTGAAACTCGCCCTCATGAAAATGGAATCCCTAGTAATCGCATGTCACTATCGTGCGGTGAATCTGTCCCAGCTCCTTGCACACACCGCCTGCCACGTCACCCAAGTGAGGTCCTAGTGAGGCAACGTCTTCGGACGTTTTCGAGTTAGGGCTTCGTGAGGAGGGCGAAGGCATAACAAGGTATCCGTAGGGGAACCTGCGGATAGATCACCTCGTAAAACTTTTATGAAAAGTTTTATAAAAAGTGTGCAGAAGAGCGTTGGCCTCCCATTAAACCTCAAGACTGTATCTTTCTTTTCATCTCTTTGCTGTTATTATGCTGGAGCAGAATACCCTGCACAACCGGCAATCTTTAATAAAGGGAATGAGATTTCTGATCATGTCAGCAAAGCTTAAGCTAACCCCATCCGTGAGTTACATTCTTGGAGTATACCACGCAAGCGCGATCCAGACACAACCCATAAAACTGCATGCTTCCAACAGCGAGATGCTTGAGAGGTTCATCAAAATAGCAATAAGCGAACTTGGCGTAGAGCCTAGCAAAATATTGTTGGATGGGAAGAATGCCGCTTTCTACAACTCTAAGATAAAAAAACTGTTTGATAAGGCTCTCGAAAGAAGGCTCGTAACATTCAAATACAGGAACGCATATTCCGGCAGCTATATTTCCGGCCTTTTTGACGCCTCTGGGGGGAGAGACAGGAAAGGCCTTTATATAAAGAACCTTGACAATAAGGATGCGTTGCTGCTTGAGAACTTAGGCATACATACAATGGTGCAAGGCAGCAAAAGCTACATAATAGACGAGTCGCTTTTCTTATCTCTCGTAAAAGGATACAGCAGCATAATGAAAAAATAGCGGCCTGCCTTTCATTTCTTTCTTTCTGTTTTTAGGTAATCATTTAACTGCTCGAGAACTTTCCTATCCACTTCGAACTTTGCTCCTTCAATGGCTTTACTTAGAGGAATTACGAAGCATTTCGAAATTTCCTCGCTAAGCTTTATTTTTTCTATATCGCCTTTTTGTATCCTTGCAAGAAAGTAGATTACACTCTTTTGCGAATGAACTGTGCTGCCGTCCTTCTTTTTTTCATCGTATTCGTACATTTTGACTGCTTTGAAATTTGTGTCTAATACAGGTTTTATGCCTATTTCCTCTCTTATCTCTCTTTCTGCGGCCATGATTGCGTCTTCTCCTTTCTCTATGTGGCCCTTTGGCCCTATATCCAACACCTCTCCACTCGCAACCCTGCCATACTTTTTGTAGTAAAACTCATTGTTCTGCACAAGCTCCAGTATTGCTGGCTCTCCGCTGCCTTCTACGAGAATAAGGGCTCCTGCAGAATATTCTTGCTTTGTCTCTTGTTGGTCCCGCTGCCCCCTGGCGGTCATACCCTTCTACCGCGCCTGCCGCCAGGCCTTTTTGTGGTGTCTGTCGGTATAGGAGTTACATCCTCTATCCTGTTTATTATAAGGCCTGACCTTGCAAGAACCCTTACAACTGCCTGTGCGCCTGGGCCTGGCGTCTTCGAATTGTGGCCTCCCGGCGCCCTTATCTCTATGTTTATGTTTGTTATTCCCTTCTCCTTTGCCGCTGCTGCCACCTTGTAAGCAGCCTGCATTGCTGCATATGGAGACCCTTCCTGCGAATCAGCATTTACCACCATTCCTCCGCTGCCTACAGCTATGGTCTCGGCTCCACTCATGTCTGTCAGGGTTATTATTGTGTCATTCTTTGAAGAGAAAACATGCGCTACAGCTATCCTTTCCGCTTTCGGCTTTACTTTTACCTCCTCCATAGCTTTTGCTTCGTATGATACCTCCTTCTGTTTCTTCTGCTCTGTCTGCGCCTGCTGCTTGCTTGTATCTGTTTTCTTTGCCATATTAACACACTCATGCACTCTGCGATGCCTCTGCGCCAGGCCCTTCTGCAGGCTGCTCTGCTACAGGCTGCGTAGCCTGCTGCTGGCTTGGGGCTTCTATCTTTATAGGCTTGTAGTAGCCTATAAACTTCTCCTCTTCAAGGCTTACAAGGTACCCTGGCCTGGTCACCTTTCTGCCATCTATTGAAATAAATCCATGCACAATAAGCTGCCTAGCCTGCCGCATTGTCCTTGCAAGGCCTCTTCTCATCACTATAGACTGCAGCCTTCTTTCCAATATCGCTTTCTCGTCAAGATCGAGAAGGTCGTCGAATGTTGCGTCCGCCTTGGTTATGCCGAACTTTGATAATCTCTTTATCATCCCCTTATCTTCCTGATTACCTCCCTCTGCTCCTGACAGGAACATTCTTGCATTCCTTCTGACCCTGCCTATCCTTGTCTGCGCAATCCACAGCTCTTTCATGTTCTTTAGGCCGTAATCCTTTACAAGCTGATTGTCAGATTCTATCCTTTCGGAATTCCATATTTCCTTGGGCTTATCGTATTTCCTTCTATTCCTTTTCGGGGCACCCATTAGATCACTTCTTTGCTGCAGGAGCTGCGGCTGAAGCTGCTGTAGCTGGGGCCTGTTTGCCTTTCTCCTGAGCTGCAGCTGCCATCTGTTGCTTTGCAGCCTTCTTCATAACTCCGACCGTTGCGCCGGTCCTTCCTGTAGACTTTGTTCTCTGCCCTCTTACTTTCTGCCCGTGCTGATGCCTGTATCCTCTCCATAATCTCAATGAAACATCCCTGTTGATATCCTGCCTCACCGCGAATGTGAGGTCGTTCCCTATAACATGCATGTCCTTTCCAGATTCCATGTCTTTCCTTCTGTTTAGAAGGTAGGCGGGCACTCCGTACTTTATCGGCTCTTTTATGACCTGCTCAACAGACTCTATCTGCTCCTCTGTAAGCGAGCCCAGCTTCGTCGCCTTTGCTATGCCCAGCTTTCCTTCTATCGTGTGCGCCAATGCGTGAGATAGGTTTATTCCAACCCCTTTTATCTCAGCTAGAGACCTTTCTATGCTCAAGTCTCCGTCTATGTCTGTGCCGCCAAGCCTTATTATTGATGTGGCCTTCTGCTGCTTCTGCTCTCGCTTAGGTTGCCCTTGCTTTGGCTGCTGCTTCTGCTCCGGCCCCTTCTTGGGCTTCTCCTGTTCGTTAGCTTTGATATCTTCCTTTTCATCTGCCATAATATCACGACGCCAGGGCTGGGATATTCAGCTCTAAGGCATTTGAACCCAGACGGCTCCGAAGAGCCATACGCTTTCAGGAAAAATTTCCAGGCGTACGCGTTACCGGTTTCTGCCACCCTGGCATCTCTACATATTGAATCAGACTGCTATTTAGAGTTTATGATTCAGCATTAATTTATGCTATCTATTGGGCTTAATGCTTAAATATGTATCGTCAGCCCTCGCCATGCGCAGATACATGCCTTTTCAGTATGGCCTGCATCTTTTTGATGTTTGATCGATCACATGCCACAAGCAGTCTCTCTGTCTCTTTTATCATCGTTATCAGCGTACCTACTAGTGGAGAGAACCGTGTGAGCTTCACTGTGTTACTACCGTCTTTGGATACAACATCAACATCATCATTGTCCCCTTTGTATCTGTGCAAAGTGCATATGTAATCTGTGCTTTTGAATCCTGCTTTTTCTATCTCTTCACTCAGCTCCTTTACGCTTATTCCTCTTTGCGCCCTGCCAAAGAATGCCCTTTTGAATAAACGCCTGTTCGATAGCCTTTCCGCCAATCCGTTTGCGTCCTTTATACTGTACAGTCGTGCAAGCATCTGCCAGTCGTTCAGCAGCTTTAATTCTGATGGCAGCATTTCGCCAGAGTCTATTGCAGACTCAACCGCTTTCTCGTACATTCCTTGGGCTATAAGTATGGTGTGGTGGTGGTATACTGAGCTGAACATGAGATACCTGGCTATCAGCATGTACTCTGCATTGCCTACAGCTGCCTCGTGTATTGCTGGCTTTCCTTTTATTATCGTTATCTTGTTCCTGAGATGCCCGTAGTCTACAATTCCATAACCTACTCCAGTATAGTGTGCATCCCTAGCGAGGTAATCGAAACGGTCTGAACCAAGGGATCCTGTTATTATCTCGCCACTACCCTTGCCTTTCATGTAATCTATTATTTTACTGAAAGACATGCCAGAGTCCTTTATCCTGTCTTTTAAGGTTCCTTCAGAAACTTTTTCTATTCCTATCGTTTCATGGTTGCTATGAAGGTACTTCTTAAGAAGCGCGTCGCTGAAATGCGAATACGCAGCATGCCCTATGTCGTGCAGAAGAGCTGCGCATTCCAACTCCTCTATCACCTCGTTGGTTGCATTCAGCAAAATATCCCTTGTTATGCTCATAGTGCCAAGGGAATGCTCGAGCCTTGTATGATTAGCTCCTGGATAAACAAGATACGCAAAGCCGAGCTGTTTTATCTGGCTAAGGCGCTGCATATAGGGATGATCCAATATCATCGCCTCTGCGTCTGTTACCTTTATGTCACCTATAACTGCATCACGTATATGCATCAAACTAAGACCCACATCCAAATTCAAGCCGCACTGTATAATATCAAAATCAGAATAAAAGCTTTTGGATTATTATGGGCATTTTCTGACATCCTCCCACGAATGAATTCCGTGGGTTCCTCTTGCACTCGAATCTGTTTCCGTCCTCATCTGTTGCCATCGGAGCGGTTTCGGAACCCTTTTACTGGGTTCAAGGTCGCAGAGCATCCTTGCGGTGCCTTTCTGGGCGTATCAGTGCTGCCCTTGCATGCATCCCTGTCTGCATGCAATCGGGACATGCTCTCATTCCGCATCTTTTGGATGGATGCGGAAACATTCCCTACTATGGATTTCGTGCCATAGCGCATCTCGTTTGGGCATATCGCACTCGACTTTGGATAGTCCCTTTCAGGACGTATTCCAGATATATGCGAGACCAATATCATCTTATCATCGTCGAATCT
This sequence comes from Microcaldota archaeon, assembly GCA_021819045.1. The sequence continues at coordinate 5,698 of JAKASM010000028.1, forward strand.
TATATACTTTTCGAATTCATCCCACGATTGAACATCGTGGGCTTTCTGCTATGCATTCTGGTAAGTTTGCTCGGGTCTGGGGGGATTTGAACCCCCGACTTACAGGTTAAAAGCCTGCCACTCTCTAGCCTTTTGTCGCCGTAATTCGAACCCGGTTTTTGATGCAGCATGCAATCATTTCCTCAAAAG
>JAKASM010000029.1 GCA_021819045.1 Microcaldota archaeon
AGCTGATATAAAGAAACTTAATGATGAACTATCAAACAAGATTTCCTACAAGGACAAAGTATCGAAGAAGCTAAATGAAGGTTCTATAGAAGTAGGCACAGCAAACAGGATGCTTGATGATATAAATGCCAACATAAAGATAAAAGAAGCACTGATAAAGCAGTCAGAAGAAGCACTTATTAAAAGCAGAGACAAGGTAAAAGGGCTTACCTATGAACTTTCAAAAATAAAAGAACAAATCAACTCCAATGCACAAAGCATGGCAGTACTGAAATCCGATTTATCATCCACTGAAAAGCAAATAGATAAGCATCCGGCAACGGAAGAAGAAGGCGATGGGATATTATTGAAGTACTCTTCGCTGCAAAAGGATATGCTTGAAGTAGAGTCAAAAATCTCAGAGTTAAATGCCGAACACCTATCTTCAAATGCCGAATTGCACATGCTAGAAAGTAGCAATGCAGAAAATGAATTAAGGGTAAAGGAATTATTGAAACTGGCAAATGAAACTGAATCAGAAATAAGCTCTTTGAAGGAGAAGATAAAAACACTACATGCTGAAATAGAAACAAAATCAAAGCAAGCAAAATCATTCGAAAAAACGCAATCGGAAATCAAAGCGGCATACGACAAAATTGAAACGGAGATTATAAATATAAAAGAGCAGCTTGCACTATCCGGGCGAAGCCAGGACAAGATAACACCCGCATTAGCAGCCTCAATAAAGAAAGGTTTTTACGGAAAAGCGTCAGAACTCTTTTCAAGCAACGACAAATATCTGGTGGCGGCATACGCTTCAGCAGGGGGAAGGTTAAATTACTATATCGTCGACTCTATCGATACAGCAACCCAAGCAATAGAAATAATAAAGCAGAAAAATCTTGGTAGAGCATCATTTATACCGCTAAATGAAATAAACACATCTCCCACAACAAAAGACGGCCCAAATACTCCTTTAATAAACTACATTTCTTTTGATGAAAAGTACAGAAAAGCGTTCGAATTCATATTTGCAAATACATACATAATAGACCGCATAAACTTGGTTTCTAAAAAAGATATCAACAAACACAGATTTGTCACACTCGAAGGCGAAGTTTTAGAGCAATCTGGACTGCTTACGGGAGGCAGGTTTACTATGCAGCAGCTTCCGGCAGCACTAGAATCGAGACTTGCCAAACTCTCCAGCGAAAAAAATGAAACAATTAAAAGGCAAACCATTCTAGAAGAAGAATTACAATCATGCAATAAGAAGGTTTATCTTCTGGAGCAGAGTGTTATTGAGGCTGAAACAGAACTAAAACATAAACACAGCGATAAAGAAAGAATAGATGCTGAAATAAAGGAGAAAGAGCAGGCTTCTAAATCTGCGAAAGTAAGGATTGCAGAGCTTGATAAAGTGCAGTCACGTGTAGCAGAGAAAAAGATAGCCTTAGAGAAAGAAAAGGAAGAGATAAAGGCGGAAATAGATAAGCTATACAATTCCATAAATATCCGCACTTCACAAAAAGCGAGCCCAGCAGCAGAGAAGTCTATAAGGGAATTAAAGGAGCTTAGGCAGGCTGCAGAGAATATAAAGATAAAAATTGCCGAATTTGAGAAAGAAAATGAAATGCATACCCACAGGAGCGCAGCACTATCAAGAGAAATAAAGGATGAGGAATCCCTAATTAAAGAACTTGAAACAAAAATATCCGAAGCGGAGAAGGCTATATTAGAATACGGAAAGCACAAGGCAGATGTGCAATCAAAGATAAATGCTCACGGTACCTCAGCAGAAAAATTGCTAAAAGAGGTCCAAGCAGCAGATGAAGCAGTATCAAAACTAGGCTTCGAGAAGGGGAAACTATCGAGCGACCTAGACAGGGTTGAAAGGGAGACAATGGAAACTGAAGGCAAAAGAGCACAGTTGCAAACTAGGCTGAGCGACATAAAAGCAGAACTAATATCCTATCAGGGCATTGAGCAAGTAGAGTATAAGAGCATAGAAGAGCTAGAGCGGCAGTCAACAGAGTGCAAGCACGAAATAGACCTCCTTGGCAACGTTAACCTCAAAGCCCCAGAAGCATATGAGCAGAGGAAAAAAGATGTAGAGGAAGCAAAGATGAAAATGGACATATTAGATAGGGAAAAATCGGCAATACTTAGTATGATAGCAGAAATAGAATCAAAGAAACTTAGTGTTTTCAATCAGACACTAGAGGAAGTAAATGAGACCTTCAAGAAGCTCTACAGCACAGTCTTCGATATAGATGCGTACATATACCTAGACGGTGAAAAGAATGACCCTTTCAATTCAAAACTGATGTTCAGCATCCAGAAAGGCTCAAAGAAAAAGAACGACGAAGGCTTATCCGGCGGTGAAAAGTCCATACTTATGCTATCATTAATATTTTCTGTGCAGATGAGAAAGCCAATGTCATTGTATATTCTGGACGAAATAGACGTAGCATTAGATAAGGAAAATTCAAAGAAGCTATCAAAGTTGATAAGGGAGCTATCCAAAAAGTCTCAGTTCATAGTAGTAAGCCATAACGATTCATTGATAACTATGGCTGAGGCAGCCATAGGAGTTGCTATGCAAGATGGGTATTCTAGGGCCGTAGGTATAGAGATGGTGAATCAAAACGGTGTTGCAGTTGGCAAGAGGTAAAGCACAAACCAAAGAGAGTGCACAAATTACTACCTGGCCCCTCTACATCATACTCATAATATCATTTTTGCTTTACATACTATACCAGCAGGTACAGACACTCGCCATACTTTTCGGCACGCTTACCTTCATAATTATATTAATAATCATAATTCTTGAGGTGATCATCTCTTCGAAAGAGCAGGGCAAACTCAAGAACGCCATAGAGATTGTAGTGGCGATAATAATCGTAATTGGAATATGGCTGGGGCTCAGATTCATACTCAATACTCCTTACCCGATAGATGCGGTGCCCAGTTGCAGCATGCTGCCCGCATTGCAAAGAGGAGATATGATAATTCTTCAAGGAGTAAAACCGTCCGGAATAAAGGCCAATGTAGTAGACGTAACTGGAGCAGAAATGCAGAATATGCTTAACAACATCGCCAACGAGTCCTTGGAGTGTATAGCATATAAAATAACAGGCAATACAGCAAATATATCTCAACAGGTGCGGCCAGGGTATTCTATAGGTTTATTCAAGGAATCCAATAACGGTGGGAGTATAGTGCCAAACTCAAGCCAAGCTGGTAATCTAGTCAAGTATCAATGCGGCATAGCTAATGTCACGTATTCAAACGGCACCAAAATAAAGGAAGCATATACCAAAGCGATAATTATAGGTAATACAATAATATCAGGAGACCTTAATAACAGTATAATTGTGTATAAGACAGAACCGCAAGATCTATTCTACAAAGAGGGAGATACATACGTAGTCCACAGGGCATATGCGATAATAAATGCAAGCGGCAATTATTATTATCTCACAAAAGGGGACAATAACCCCGGGCTAGATATCCAATATCAAAATTATCCTGCGTCTCAGAAAGACATAGAAGGGAAAGTAATAGCTGCAATCCCTTACATAGGGTATCTTAAGCTGATACTCAGCGGCACGTTGAGCCAGCCTGCAGGCTGCAATTACACATTCAGCAGTTAAATGGAAACTGCAAGTTTCAATACCTATATATATTTTTCTGAATCATATTTAGTCGTCTGCTCGCAGTAAGTTCTACTTATGCGGTGGTTTTATGGCAGATTTATCGAATGATATACGTTTAGCTGTGGACAGCGGCAAGACAGCCATAGGACTAAATAGCGTAATAGATTCAATAAAAGGAAACGAAGCAAGGCTTATAATCATTGCAAGCAGAAATAAGAAACAGAACATAGGAGATATAACCCACATGGCCGATATCGCAGGCATAAAAGTAATAAAATTTGATGGGAACCCAGTAGAATTAGGTGCGATATGCGGAAAACCATTCCCAATCTCTACATTGTCTGTCATAGAACCAGGAAACTCAAATATATTGAAAGAATGAGGTTATTATAATGCCAAATGGAGAATTTGCTGCAAGGAAGCTTGTAAGGCAGAGGAAACACCATAGAATGCTTAAGAAATGGCTTAAGAGAAAGATGCTGAAGCTCAAGGACAAATACGACCCTATGGGTACAGTTCCGCGCGCTAGGGCATTGGTGCTCGGAAAATTCATACTGGAGCAGAAGCAGCCTCACTCAGGCCAACTTAAATGCGTGAGAGTGCAACTTATAAAGAATGGAAAGGTAGTGGGGGCATTCGTACCGGGAGACGGATCCATAGGGTTCATAGATGAGCATGACGAGGTAACTATTGAAGGACTCGGAGGGTCCCAAAGGGGGCAACTCGGATGCATACCAGGTCTAAAATACAAAGTTGTTGAGATAAATGATACTAATCTATACCAAATAATAAAAGGCAAGAAAGAGAAACCAAAGAGATGATTTAACGGAAGAAGTAAAACCCGCAGATAAGGATCTACCTCCAAATAGCAGCCAGCCAGACCAACAGCAGAAGGCTCCGGAACCCACGGCTGAGCCGAAACCTAAAAGGAGGGTTTCAAGGAAAAAAGGTGAGGTGATTACGAGTCCCGAAGCAAAAGACATGTTCATATCAAAAACAACAATGCTTTTCGATAAATATGGATACGATGTGGAGGTATATGACCCAAGTTTGAGAAACTATGTTAATCTAAAACCGATAGCCTACCCCAATTCTTTCGGAAGGAATAGCCAGTCGCAATCCCACAAGGCGAATTTAAACATAATAGAGAGGTTAGAAAACTCGCTAATGCGGGGAGGAACTGGGGGCAAGATAGGCGGGCGTGTAATACGCACCAAGGGCAGACTGCAAGGAAAGAAGCTAAAGGTTATAAAGACGATAAAGGAAGCATTTGATGTAATAAACAAGCAAACAGGCAGAAACCCAATACAGGTATACATAGAGGCGCTAGAGAACAGCGCACCAATAGAAGACACAACAAGGGTACGCTACGGAGGAATAATATCCAACGTAGCAGTTGATGTAAGTGCAAGCAGAAGGTTAGATATAGCCCTGCGAAACATAGGAATGGGCACAGTCACATCTGCCTTCCACAGCAAAAGCACATTGGCCCAAGCGCTCGCCAAAGAGCTAATACTCGCAGCAAACAACGACGTAAACAGCTATGCAATAAAGAGAAAGAACGAGACCGAGAGGATGGCCAGGAGCGCCAAGTAGTGATTCTGCATGGCAAGAAAAGAATATGTGGTAGAGGAAGTAGCGAAGATGATGCGCGACCACAAGCACATAAGAAATGTCGGAATCATAGCCCACGTTCATCACGGTAAGACGTCCTTGACAGATTCTTTGCTGGCCAGAGCAGGCCTCATATCGAAGAGCGTAGCCGGAGACGTTCTATATACGAACTATGAGGAGATAGAAAAAGACAGGCGAATGACAATAAAATCCGCATATATATCATTCGGCTTCAATTACAACAATGAAGATTACATAATAAACCTGATAGACACACCAGGGCACGTTGACTTCGGAGGGCACGTGACGAGGTCAATGAGGGCTATAGACGGGGTTGTGCTGGTGGTAGACCCAACAGAAGGAATAATGCCCCAGACAGAGACAGTACTCAGGCAGGCGATGAAAGAAAAGGCAAAGCCCGTCCTATTCTTCAATAAGGTGGACAGGCTAATTACCGAGCTCAGATTGACTCCGGAACAAACTCAAGAGCGGCTACTAAAGTTGATAAATGAGATAAATCAGATGATAGAAACGTATGCTCCTGAGGGGTACGGAAGAGATCGG
>JAKASM010000030.1 GCA_021819045.1 Microcaldota archaeon
TTCCGATCTAATGAAGATGCAATACCTGTCCCGAGCACACTTAAAGATATCCTTAAACTTAAGGAGATCCAAAGCAGATTGATGCGCGCAGGAGTGTCTCCTGAAAGCTACCTGAAAGACGGCAACACGATACGAATCACAACCATTGCTAAAATTGTTGAAATATTATCGCATTGGATAAATGTGCCTAAAGAGCTGTTGGATCTTCTTGAATTGGCTGGGAATTTATTTTTTGATGAGGTAAAAGCGATCGAACTATCAACTGCTCCAAAAGATGTATTTGATGTAGAGATACCCGAACTTCATAATTTTGTAGGAGGCCATGGCCCGTTGCTGCTGCACAATACAGTTATACAGCACCAGCTAGCCAAATGGTCAGACGCAGAGGTTATAGTATACATAGGATGCGGGGAAAGGTCTAATGAGATGGCTGAGATACTTACAACCTTCCCGCAGTTGAAAGATCCAAAAAGCGGATTTCCGCTTATGGACAGGACAATTCTAATTGCAAACACTTCAAACATGCCTGTTGCAGCCAGGGAATCAAGCATCTACACAGGAATAACTTTGGCTGAATACTACAGAGACATGGGGTATAATGTTGCGTTAATGGCGGACAGCACATCGAGGTGGGCTGAAGCTCTCAGAGAGATATCAGGAAGGCTCGAGGAGATGCCCGGCGAAGAAGGCTATCCTGCCTATCTAGGAAGGAAGGTGGCAGAATTCTACGAGAGGGCCGGAAGAGTCCACGTGCTTAACGGTGCGGTAGGCTCGGTAACTGCAATAGGTGCAGTATCACCCCCAGGAGGAGACACATCTGAGCCTGTCTCACAGAACACGCTCAGAGTGACAAGGGTCTTCTGGGCTCTTGATGCGGTATTGGCAAATAGGAGGCACTTCCCATCGATAAACTGGCTCAACAGTTATTCGCTGTACCTTGACGAGTTGGCAAAGTGGTATGACATCAATATAGACAAGGAGTGGAACGGGATGCGTTCTACCGTTATGGCCATACTCCAGAAAGAAGCAGAGATAAATGAAGTAGTCCAGCTGGTGGGATACGATGCCCTTCCAGAGAAGGAGAAGGAGGTGCTTGATATAGCAAAGATAATAAGAGAGGATTTCCTGCAGCAGAGCGCATTCGATGATGTGGATACATATACCTCAATAAAGAAGCAGGCCATAATGATGAGATCTATACTCGAACTTGATTCTGCCGAAAGGGCCCTGCTCGATAAAGGCATAACAATGGATAAGCTTTCGAATACTGAGGCCAAACAGAAGATGGCGAGAATGAAATTTGTGCCTGAGGATAAGATAGACGCATATTATCAGGATTTCAGCAAGTCTGTAAGAAAGCTTGCAGAGCTTGCAGCAAATAAGGTGCAATAATGAAGGATGTATACTATAATACAGTGAAGCAGATAACAAATGTGCTCCTTTTTGTAGAGGGAGTAAAAGACGCTGCGTACAACGAGATTGCAGAGATATCATTGGACGATGGCACCATAGTGACTGGGCAGGTCCTTGATACCAGAGACGGGATCGCCATAGTGCAGTCGTTTGGGGAAACAAGAGGCATGAACCTGGAGAAAACCAAGGTAAGGTTTACAGGCAGCACGGCCAAACTCTCAGTCAGCACCGATATGCTGGGGAGAATATTTGATGGAGTAGGGAGGCCGAGGGACGGAGGCCCACAGATATACAGCAACGAACAGATAGAAATATCCGGCAACCCTATAAACCCCGCAGCCAGGGAGGAACCGTCCGAATTTATACAGACTGGAATATCCACAATAGACTGCATGAATACTCTTGTAAGGGGGCAAAAGCTCCCGATTTTCTCCGGCTCAGGAATGCCGCACAATAGAATAGCAGCACAAATAGCCAGGCAGGCGAAGATACTTGGAGGGAGTGAAGAATTTGCAGTTGTTTTTGGAGGCATAGGGATAAACAGCGAGGAAGCAAATTTCTTCAAAAGAGAACTTGAAGAGACAGGTGCACTTTCCCGCGCAGTGGTATTCCTTAACCTATCATCGGAACCTTCTATGGAAAGGGTTATTCTGCCAAGGTTGGCCTTGACAGCAGCAGAGCATTTTGCGTACAATGAGAACATGCACGTTCTTGTAATACTGACAGACATGACCAATTATGCTGAGGCGCTTAGGGAGATATCTGCCGCAAGGGAAGAGGTTCCAGGCAGGAGGGGATATCCAGGATACATGTACACAGACCTTTCCACAATATACGAGCGAGCAGGCAAGATAAAAAACAGGAAAGGGTCGATAACGCAGATCCCAATGCTCACCATGCCTGGAGACGATATAACCCACCCAATACCCGACTTGACAGGCTACATAACCGAAGGCCAGATAGTGCTGAGCAGAGAGCTACACAGGAAAGGGATATATCCAAATGTTGACGTGCTACTCTCTCTTTCAAGGCTCATGAACCAGGGCATAGGAAAAGGCAGGACAAGAGAGGACCACAGGAATGTCTCAGACCAGCTAAACGCTTCTTATGCAGCCGGGAAAGACCTCAGGAGCCTTACTGAGATAGTTGGAGAGGAGGCGCTGAGCGAGAGCGACAGGCGCAGCCTCAAATTTGCGGACCTGTTCGAGGAGAGGTTCGTAAAGCAAGGTTATGATGAAGACAGGAGCATAGACCAGAGTTTAGATATCGGCTGGGAGCTATTCAGCACGCTATCAAAAAACGACATGAAAAGGATAAAGGACGAGTTTATCACCAAATATGGCAAATGGAAGGAGTGATCATGGCAAGTGCGGCAAATATAAAGACAACAAGGATCGAGCTCATCCGCACGCGGAAGAGCGTATCGGTAGCAAGCAAAGGGCTATCCCTGATAAAGATGAAGAGGGCGAGCCTTGTGCTCGAGTTCTTCAATATAGCAAGGCAGATAGAACTGCTTAAGGAGAACCTCGGCTCTGCAGTGCAGTCGGCCATGGACAGCACAAAGATAGCCGAGATATACGCTGGCAGGATAAACTTGGAAAGGATAGCAGCAGAACAAGGAAGCATGCTGGTGTCTGTAGACGCAAAGAATGTTATGGGTGTCAAGATACCAAACCTTAATATGCAGCCTTCAGAAGCATACGGCATAGGGTATGATTTGATATCTGTACCAACCCCAGTGCAGGATGCAAGAAAGAGCTACTCAGGCCTTTTCCGCCTCCTAATAGAGATCGCAGAGAAGGAAAACTCCCTGAGGAAGCTGCTTTATGAGATAGAAAAGCTGAACAGGCGCTCCAATGCAATAGAGAATATTGTCATACCAAGAATGCAGCAGAAAATCCTCTACATCAGGCAGAGGCTGGAAGACATGGAGAGAGATCAGATTGTCTCATTAAAATTCATAAAGAGGAAGATAAATGCAAAGCAGTAACGAACGAATTGCAGAGTTCGCAAGGATAAGGACAGTATTCATGCTTGTAAACCTTGCCGCAGGGCTTGCCGCAATAGCAGCAATATTGGTTTTGGCGGTTTTAGTATGAGCACAATACTGCAGACAGAGGCGGAAGACACTCTGGCCAAGATAAAGGAAGCCGAAGAGAGATCGGCCTCCCAGATAGCCGAAGCCCAGAAGAAAGCTGACGCAAAGATTAAGGCTGCGCAGGTAGAAGCAGAAAGAATATTGGCTGAAGCAACTGCTGATGCAGAAGCAAAAGCAACTTCTATGCTCAGAGAAGCAGAGAAAGCAGCGGAAGAGAAAGCCGGCAATATAATCAGGGACTGGTCAACCAAAGCAAAAAGAGTTAAGGTGCTGCAGCAAAAGGAAGCATACCAGATATTTGTAAATCTGATTGCCAATGAATGGGGGATATGAGCATGCTAAAGCCCTCTAAGATGAAGAGAGTAAGGCTAATTGTGTCAAAAGAGTATTATGAAGAAGCACTCTCCCTGCTCCAAGATCTAGGAGCCATGCAGGTAGAGAATCTCGGCAAATATATAAATGGGGTTGCGCAGCTCGGCGCAGGCGTACCAGGCCAGAAAGAGATACAGAATGCAGCGCAGAGATTCAGGGCGCTAGACAGCATGCTATACAAAAAAGCTTCCGAATCCAAGTTCTCCTTTGATAGCATAACCGAGCTGATTAAAGAAGCAGGTTCGATAAAGATAGATGAGAGGGTAAGCGAGATACACAAAAGCATAGAGAGGGAATCTGCTGCTATAAAAGAGCATTCAAGCAGGATATCGTTGCTTGGGATCATGCAGGATTTTGGCGGCGAATTGGATATATTAAATTCAAAAATAATAAAATCGTTTGCAGTTTCCGGCAAGGACGCAAACAGGTTTATCGAAAAGATAAGCAGATCTCAGGACATGGCTGTCATACAACTGAAAAAGGCATACATAGTGAGCATAACAGCTTCAGGAGAAAAAGAGTTTAGCAATTTGGCCGAGGGGTACAAGCTTGGCATACAGGCAATTCCGGCAATGCATGGGAGAGTCGGAGACTCCCTGGATAGAGAGATGAAAGCCAAAAGAAGAAGCGAGGCAGCGATAACCTCTCTGCAGCACGAGCTCTCATCCATATCAGACAGATGGTATCCAAAAGTGAGCGCAATAAGGGAGCAGCTAGACATCGAAATGGAGAAGATAGAGGTGTCGAATAAAATAGGTGTGAGCAAGTCTGTCGCTATTATAGAAGGATGGGTGCCGCAAAAGGAGATGGACGCACTAGATAAAGGCATATCCGGGATCACCAGCAATCATTTTGTATTGGAGGAACTTCCAACAGAAGAGCAGCCGCCTACGCAGTTCAATAATCCCGCATGGTCTAGGCTATTCGAATTCTTCATAAAGTTCTATTCCCTTCCCAAGAGCGATGAGATAGATCCGACGATAATATTTGCAGTTGTATTCCCTATATTCTTTGGATTTATGGTAGGCGATTTTGCATATGGTCTAATAATGCTGCTTGGTGCAATTTGGCTGCTGCACAGGCTGAAGCACCCTCCGAAGAGAAGCAGGATACCCAAAAAACTTGCATCATTCGTAACTATGATAGTCAGCCCAAGCGGGCTGGAGGTGCTCGCAAAGGCCATAATGCCTGGCGCAGTTATAGCTATGATACTCGGAATAGCATTCAACGAGTATATGGGCTTCCAGCTTCCCTATCCGCCAATATTCAATGTTGAGGTAGGTCTCCCAACGCTACTTCTTGTGGCTGGATGGATAGGCGTGGCCATGGTAGAATTCGGATTTGCACTGGGCTTCGTAAACAGCATGTCACACGGAAACAAAAGGCACGCAATCGCCAAAATCGGATGGATGCTCGCTGCGATCGGAATAGTAATATTCGGGCTCAATGTCCTGCACAAGGCGCAGCTCAACACTCCATTCTCATTGTCGTCTTTTGGAATGATAATTGCAGGAATAATCGCTGTTCTTTATGGCGAAGGCTTCCAGTCCATGATGGAGCTTCCATCCATAGTAAGCCATATACTCTCATATGTCAGGCTAGTAGGGATACTTCTTACATCCGTAATACTCGCAGGCATAATAGACCTAATTTTCCTCCACGGAGTTACGCACTCTCTTCTGCTCGGCATAGTGGGAATACTGATACTCGTAATAGGGCAGATATTCAATCTTGTAATAGCAATATTCGAATCAGGGATACAAGGGGCAAGGCTGATATACGTTGAATTCTTCTCCAAATTTTATGCAGGAAATGGCATACCGTTCAGACCCTTCAAAAGCAGAAGAAGCAGGACGCTGAGCAGGTTCAAACTCGAGTGAGACGCTACTTCTTGCTCATATGCGTGCCAAC
>JAKASM010000031.1 GCA_021819045.1 Microcaldota archaeon
AGTGCACTATTAAGCCTGCAAAGAAAGCGCCTATTATGTATGTTATCCCTATGTAATTGAAGACTGCAGCAAAGAAGAATCCGAATATAAGTATTATGCCATAGGCAATGTTGCTGCTTTTAAGAAAAGGTTTTATGCGGCGCATTGCCTTGTTGAACCCTTTGGCGTAATTCCTGGCCACCTTTTCAGCGACTAGGAATATTAGTATCAATATCCCTGTTTCTATAAGTGTCGCCTCTGCACTCGTAAACGGCCTCGATATCAATATCAACAGTATGAATGCGATTATGTCTGTAAGTATTACAGAGGAGAGTATAAGATAGCCTGTTGCTTTGTCAAGTAGCTTGTACCTTCTTACCAACACAGAGATTATGGAGATGGACGGTACAGTTATCGCCAATGACATAGCAAAGCTTTCAATAGGACTAAATCCAAGCAAACCGTATGTAAGCGATGATACGAATACCAGCGGCAGTATAAAGCTGGTTCCGGAAAGCAATAATGCCTTGCTTATATTTTTCGTTATCAGCTCAGTCTTCATCTCCAAACCTATGAAGAACATTATGAAGAAAAGTGAGATTGATTCTATCGCGCTTAACTGAGGAGAAGGCTGTATCAGGCTTAGGAGCGTGGGGCCGAGAATCAGACCTGCAAGAAGAGCACCGGCAACTGCGGGCAGCTCAAACTGCTCAAACACTTCACCGAGTATGATAGTGGCGGCAAGGATTATCAGTACTTGCCCTATTATTGCAAAAGGCAATTCATCACCTAGTATATTTGTGCACAATTAATGAACTATTCTATTAGTAACATTTATAGAGTTTTGAATCCACTATTCGTGGGCTGCATCATATGGTAGAGACTAAAGTAGGAGATCGAGATGCAATTGTGGTGGAGAACCTCGTGAAGAGATTCGGTAGCTTCACTGCTGTAAGAGGGATTTCCTTCTCAGTAAAAGCCGGTGAGATATTCGGATTGTTAGGGCCTAATGGCGCAGGCAAAACCACAACAATATCAATGATGACGACCATACTTGGCCATACTTCAGGGAGCATCAGGCTTTTTGGAGTGGATGCACTGAAGGCTAAAGATGACGCAAGGCGCATGATAGGTATTGTCTTTCAGGATCCCTCACTTGATGATGAGCTTACCGCCTGGGAGAATCTAGACTTCCACGCGAGGCTATATGGAGTGAGAGATAGGAAAAGGGAAATAATAGAAAATTTATTGAAGCTTGTAGAACTGCAGGACAAGGCTCACAGGCCGGTAAAAACATTTTCTGGCGGTATGAAGAGAAGGCTTGAGATTGCGCGTGGTTTCATACACCATCCCAAAATCCTCTTCCTTGACGAGCCCACGTTGGGCCTCGATCCGCAGACGAGAAGAAAGATATGGGATTACATAACAAAACTCAACAAAGAGCAGGGACTTACCATAATATTAACAACGCACTATCTTGAGGAAGCCGACTCTCTTTGCAACAGGATCGCAATAATAGACCATGGCAGAATAATAAAGTCAGGCACACCTGATGCATTGAAAAGGTCCCTTGGCGGTGACATTGTCCGTATAGGCGTTGAACGGAAAAAAGAACTTGTGCATTTGCTCAAAGGCAGGGCATTTATAAAGAGCGTTAAGGAATCCGATGAAGGGCTCGAAATATCTGCAAAGGACGGCTCGAAGGCCATACCAATGATAACAAAGATAGCAGACAGCAAGGGCATAAAGATATCGTATGCGACTGCAAAGCAACCAAGCCTCGAGGATGTATTCATACACCTTACCGGTAGGAATATACGCGAGGAAGCAGCTGATAACGAATCGGCATGGAAAAGATTTAGGGGCAGAAGATGACGGGCACGATAGATTCGATATATACGATCTGGCTTAGGGAAATGAAGAGATTCCTAAAGTCCAAATCAAGGATGGTTGGGAGCGGAGGCCAGCCCCTAATCTGGCTCGCCATAGTGGGAGTGGGATTGGGGGCTGCGTTCGCCCTGAAAGTAAACGGCAGCGTGCCTTACCTTACTTTTGTATCTCCAGGGCTAATAGGCATGACAATACTTTTCAGCTCGATATTTGCTGGAGTGAGCGTAATATGGGATAGGCAGTTTGGGTTCCTTAAAGAGATACTTGTAGCTCCGATATCCAGACTTAGCATAGTGCTTGGCAAGATAGCGGGCAGCAGCACGATAGCTGTCCTTACTGCATTGCTTATACTAATTATAGTGGTCATATTCGGCATAATACCATTGCAGAGCCTGTCCTTATTGGGAATAATAGAGCTTCTGATATTCATGGTCCTTGCTTCTTCCACGTTCGTAGCAATGGGCCTTATAATAGCTGCACTGATAGACAACATAGAGAGCTTTCAGGTGCTCATAAACTTCCTAGTGATGCCTCTATTTTTTCTCTCCGGCGCCCTTTTCCCAATAAGCGGCGCCCTGCCGATATGGCTTGATGCACTATCTCACATTGATCCTTTATTTTACGCGATTGACGGAATGCGAGCATCGCTTATACACTTCTCTACATACCCAATGATTGTGGACATGGCAGTTTCTCTTCTATGCGCAGTAATCTTCATAGGCGTAGCAACAGCATTGTTCAGGAGAATAGAAGGGAAATGACACTTCAATATGTTTAAATATCTGGTGTCAAAACAGATATTAGCGTATTGCTGCGCGGGACAAAGTATTTTCAAATGGTGCTTATGAGTGCTGAAAAGAAGGTACGCAATGACGTAATATGGGTGGATGGATGAAAAAGGCGGTACGGGTTTCTGACCTCTTCGTGGGTAAGGAAAATAATATCGAGTTGGACAGCACCCAAAGAAGCATCCGGATATCTAATATGGAGATAGTTGAGGCTAAATTTTTAGCGAGAGTTAGTGCAGCAGATAGAAAAGATATGTTGAGGCGCGCATCGGCGAGGCATTTGGATTAGAAAAATAGCTTTCAAATATTCTGCGCTTAGTTTTGATTCAGCCGTTTCCTTGAAGAGATTTAAATTCAGTGGCGGGCCGTAGCCCTCCTTCTGTTTTAGGCAGCATTAGACTGAGCGGCGTAAAGCCTTGCATACTCATCTGCGCATTTCCCCGGCCGTTTCATCCGCTTGTATGCGCTCGTAGTGTCATCGCTTTATGCATATTCGCGGTTTCGTTTCTGTTCCGGTTATGGCCTTAAGCCGTATGCGCTCTGTATGGGAGGAGCTTCCTCCTTTCGGTAAGCTGCCCACCCGCCACCAATTATTAAGTGTCGGCTTATTTTATTATGTCTTTCTATTGTTCGCCGCAAAAATGTCAAGCGAGCTTTATATCTGACCCTATTACGGTCTTCCTTTTGGCGTGTGCTGCAAGTTTAACTGCTTTTTGTGCAATTTCGAATGCGTGCCTGTTAATGCGCTTCTGCATTTCTGATGCAGCATCGTCGCTTATCCTTGATGCACCTGCCTCTTTCAGTATCTTCTTTACCGTCCCTTTGGTTATGTACACTAAACCACGCCCTTTCTTATTGCGAGTCAAAGCTTTTTATACCTGTGAGAGTATCTTCTCCGCAACATCCCTTCCCAGGATTGCAGCTATCCTCGATCTATTGCTCCTTATGTCTGCTATGCTCTTTATTCCTTGGTTATACAGCATCCTTGCCCTGACCCTACCAACCTGCTGGAGGCGTATGAGGTCGAGCAGCTCATCTTTGACGCCGTATCGCAGCCGCACCCTTACATCTATTAGCCTCCTCTGCGGGATTTTTAGTATCTTGGCAAGCTCTATTGCAGAATATATAAGCCAGTCAGCATTTGTAAGTTTTGTATATAGTGCGCCAGGAGTGGTCGAGTATTTTTCAACTAGCTCCCTCTCTTTCACCTCCTCTGTCCAATCATTCAGCATAAGCGCGGTTGCGAATGCGCCCTCTGGATTGTAGTTTCCATAGTCCTCTGGAGAGACTTTCTTTAGCATGCTTTTTGAGGTATTGTAAAGGTATGCAGCAAACTCCTCCTCTGCAAAAGAGTTTACTCTTACATAAGGCCTCATCTCCAGAGTATTGCATATCATGAAAAGCTCGTCTATCGGCGTTTTTGTGGATTTGAGGGAGTCTATCATCCATTTCGCTGAGAGCGGATCTATGTAGAGCTCGCTTACCCTTTTGCCTACTTTAGTGGCAGAGTACCCCTCCCAATGTTCCTCTATCATCCCCCATCTTGCCAGGTCTTCTATCACCTCTTTGATCAGACCGTCTATATGACTTCGCCTGCCGTACTGGAAGGCGTAGAAGCTCTTCGCGAAGAAAGCCTTCATGCTTTTTGTATCTCTTACCATGCTTGAAGAGATAAGCGAAAGGACATGCGACCTCAGGACTGGAACTACACCAAGGCTTGACTGTATCGGCTCTGGAGATGCTGATATGTACTTTGCAAATAGCTCTTTCATGCGCTCCTTTGTTGATGCTATTATGAGAGCCCTGCCCTCTGTGTCATACCTTGGCCTGCCGGCCCTGCCGAATAGCTGCAGGACTTCATTGACTCCAAGGCTATCACTTCCCGATCCGCCATATCTATAAAGATCTCTGACAAGCACCGTATGTGCCGGCATATTTACACCAAAACCCAGAGTAGTTGTGGAGCAGACAACCTTAATCGTGTTTTCCTTGAATGCGTCCTCTATTATCTGCCTTTGTGCATTAAGCAATCCAGCATGGTGGAATGCAACTCCATTTATTACCAATTTTGCAAGCTTTTCGCACTGATCGGTAGGCTTCTCGAGTATGCTGCGGATCTGCTCGCTGGTGGCGGACAGTTTCTCCCTATTGCCCTTTGACAAAATATTCCCAATCTCCGCAGCTAGCCTTTTCGCGCCTGCTTCAGCATTCTTTCTAGTTGAATAGAATATGAGTATCTGTTTATTCTGGAAAATTGTGTCCTGCACGGCTCTGACTTCGGGTATTTCACTGCTGCCATCAAGCAGGACCTCTGACTCAGGGCTTCTATCTCCATAATAGACCTTTGAATGCAGCATTACCCCTTTTGAGAGCTTTACGGGCCTGTAGTCGCTCTCTATAAGCTCTGCAGAGAGCCATTTGGCTATTTCACTGGCATTGCCTATAGTGGCGCTTAGCGCTATCAGCTGCGCTTCGCTCACTGAAAGTATCTTTGTTATCAGCATCTCCAAAGTTGGCCCGCGCGAAATGTCCCCCAGCAGATGTATCTCATCAAAGACAAAGCACCCTACCCTCCCAAGCCATTCTATGCCATGACGCATTAAACTGTCAAACTTTTCGGTTGATACGAATATCATATCGTAATCTGAAAGCCATCCGTCTTGCGAGTCAAGGTCACCTATTGACATTGCAGTTTTTATGTAAGGGTATGCCTGCCTGAACTCATTGAATTTTTCTGTGACTAGAGCGCGCATAGGGGCAATATAAACCGCCTTGTTCCTTTTCGAGAGTATAGAATTCACACAGGCAATCTCTGCTATGAGAGTCTTGCCGCTCGCCGTAGGAGCTGCAATGACCATATTCTTAGAAGACAGAAGGCCTTTTTCTATTGAAAGTTTCTGCGGAGGAGTCATGCTGCTTATCCCTCTGCCTGTTATAGACTCTATAATTTCGTATGGCAGCTTGCCCTTCAGGGAGAGTATATCCATGCTACTACAATGCGGTTAAACTATTTATTTTTGATGTCCTTTCCTATTCTTCGGATAAGCATCTGCTGCTTTATCAAATTT
>JAKASM010000032.1 GCA_021819045.1 Microcaldota archaeon
CTTCGAGGGCGTCATCTGCGAGAGGCGCTTCGATGTCGCCAAGCCCCAGCATCATGTTGACTATATATGCTATGAGAAGTTCCTTTGTGCTGCTGTCTGTCCCTGGAAGGTATTTATCGATGAGGAGGCTGCTTACGCCAACATATTTTGACCTTAATTCCGCCTGATACTTTTTGTCCTGTATTTTGGTAGTATCTATGGGGACGCTTGATACAAGCTCACCTCTAAGGGATAGCAGTAGCATCCTTGTAGCTGCTCCTATTCCTGGTATGGTTATCTTGTACAGAGGAGTGTAATCTTCTGCTGTTTCTACTATTTCTATCTCTACTGGCATCCCGTTAGCATTAAGGCTGTACTTAGCTAGGGTCTTGGATTGCTTGCCATCAATGCTCTGTTCTACATCTTCCATTTTACACCTCTGCTATTTTTTCTTTGGTTTACCTATATTCCTGGCTGAGTCAGAAGCCTTATCAAGCCGCTTCTTCATTCCTGATATCTTTGTCATGTTTTTTTCGGTTTTCTTTTGCAGTGACTGTATAATAGAGCTTCTTTGCTCTGCTGTGAGCTTTGACATTGCAATTACTCCTTTCAGCTCAGCCTGTATTCTTTCCAGCTCCTTCCTTGCTTCCTCGATTCCTCTCTCTATTTCTGAGAGTTCTTTCTTTGTATTGGCCAGCTCCTCGTCAATTTCTGGCGCAGCTCCGAATCTCCCTTTAATTGATTTTATTGTGCTCATTAGATTGTCTGAAATAGATCTGGCTTCGGCATTCTGCTGTTTGATTTTCTCTACAGATTTTAGGTATGTATTATTGAACTCATCCCTAAGGCGTTTTACCTCCCTAATGCTCTCTTCTTTCTCTTTCGCCTGCGCTTTTGCCTCCTGTGATATGGACTCTAGCACTCTAAGCCTTTCCTTGAGCTTGCTTTCTATGTCGTTAGCACCCTTTTGGTACTCTTTTATCTTGTCATTTAAGGATCTCTTGCTCTGCTCTATCTCATCCTCTATGGCTTTTGCCTGCTCCCTTACGTTCTTTTTTAGCTGATCGATAGAACCGTATGCATTTCTGCTGACAAGAGCCAGCTCGTTATTTATGGATGTAACACTCTTCTGGAGTTCAGCCATTTTTACTCTTATTTCGTCAGATGCGACTGCATCTGGGGATGTTAAATTGTTTATGGATGCGATTTTTGCTGAAAGGTCTTCCGCTCTCTTATTTGCAGAATCATATTCTGATTCTAATTTCTTATAGAGTCCTTCTATTACCTTGCTGTTGTGCTCTATTGAACTGTATATGCTATTAAGTGCACCTATCGCTTTCTTCATTTCTGGCAACTCCTCTGCCTCTACCTTTTCTGCTTCTGCTATCGCCCCCTGCATGCTTCTTAGGTTGTTTTCAAGATTTTGCAGTGATATCAGTTGCGAAGCTGCAGTCTCCTGCAGGGCGGCTGCCTTGAGCTGAACATCTGTCTTTATGCTCTTCTCCTGTTCGGGTGTTATATTCAAAGGAGATACGAACATCTTTCCTACTTCATAGCTTATTTTTACCATACCTCCTTTCTCTAGGATTTTCGCCCAGTTCTCTACTACTCCGGTATCGGTGTTTAATTCGCTAGCCAATGTGGCAAGATCGGTTTTACCTTTGCTCTTTAAAGTCTCTATCAAGGTGTCTATTGTGGTTTTTGTTTCTGCCGCGGGCTGTGGAGCCATCAAAATCACGCCTAATATAGCTTACACTAATAAGCTTAAAATACATTAGGGCTTTGAACTTCTTCTATCATTATTGCCTAAAAATGCGGGTAGGCTCGCAAACGGTAGAATTTCAAGTCTATATCATATTCCTGTAGAAAAGCGAGAAAAACACAGCAATTACTATCATAAAAACTATTGTACTAATAGGTATGGGAGTGAAAAAAACCATTAGAATAAATATCGCTGCCATTGTTGCAATATATATCTGCTTGCTCCATGCAAGCACCTTGCTACCGTCCAATGGAAAAACCGGCAGCATGTTGAAAAATGCGAGTATTATGCTTATGAATAGGGTTATATACAGGACTGCAAACAGGTATGAGTTTTGTGGGGGATTGATTACAATAAGCAGAGCAAGGAAAACTCCGAAAACTGCAAAGTTTGTGAGAGGTCCTGCAAGCGACACAATTCCGTACTGCTTCCTATTGAAGCTGTGCGCGAATATGACAGTTGCGCCAGGTATGCCGAGAAGGAATCCAAATGCACCTGTAGCCAGGGTTATGAGCAATCCGCTCATCGAGCTTCTGAAACCGGCTATAGCCCCATAATGCTGTGCGACAAATTTATGCATAAGCTCGTGCAGTATAAAGCTCAGGGAGACCGCCAAAGCGGCTATAGGAAGGAAGTATAGGAACCTGCTTACTATTCCGCTTCCGGAATGGGAGGTTAGCAGGCCGCCGGAGAGCGTAAATGCCATGGCAATTATAAGGACTATATCTGACATGAGTATATTTTTTATCTCTGTCATACTAGAAACGTTCTCGCGCATGGTATAGAGTTGCCAGAAACAAATATAAATAATGAAGCTATTGAATATACCCTTGTGAAGCTCCATCGTCTAGTGGTCAAGGATACCAGGCTCTGGACCTGGGGACCCCAGTTCGAATCTGGGTGGAGCTAGTCTCTACCGGGGGTTATATATAAGAGACCCATTTCGTACCACTGACTCCAAACTAAAGCAATCTAAAAGAAACTTTTGATGATCTGCTCTGAGATGCGCTCGCCAGCAGTTATTCCAGGTATTACAACAAGCGAGGCTCCTGCCTTCCCGATTTTCTTAATGTTGTCCTCCTCAATCACTCTAGATATTATCTTTATCTTTGGGTTTATGTCCCTCGAAGTTATTGCTATAAGCGCGTTCTCCACATCTGTTTCGCCGCAAGCAACCACATGTTTTGCTCTCTCTAAGCCGGCAATCTTGAATGAGTCTTTGTTTTTTATATTACCCACTGCAGCAAGGATATGCCTCCTATAAAGTTTCGACACTTGAAGTGAGTTTTCCGCCAGCACTACAAATCTGATGCCCCTCTTCTGCATCTCTTCAGCCAGAGTTATCGAAAAGTTGTTATACGGCGCAACAATCACATGACCCTTCAGCTTCCTTATCTTAGCCAATGATATATATTCGGATATGTTTATGCTCCTTATTATGCCCATGAACCAGCCTGCCAAAAAGACAGTAAGCAGCGCAAATACAAAAGCATCCATCAGGCTCGCAACGAGTATTGCGGGGCTGGAAACCAGATTCGGCGGTATCAGGCTGTAATATATGTACAAAGAGGCGAGCAGATTCCATATGATAGCTGTTTTGAGCCCTACGCCCTCGCTCAATGTCAGAGCTACAGCAATAGCGTAAAGCAGCAATGCCGCAGTGAGTATTATGTATCTGGCCTCTCCGGCTTTCATGCCACCACCTTTGATCTTATGGCTTCACCCATCCGCACCCCTCCAAGTATCTCAGGCACAACGCAGATTTCCGCACCGCCCCTCTGCATCTTTGTCACCGATGCCTCTTCCGATGCTTTCGATATTATCTTTATGCTGCTGTTCAGGTGCCTTGCTGTAATGATTCCCATGAGGGTAGCAAGATCATTATCAACAGCAAATATTATTGCGCGCGCCCTCCCTATTCCAGCAGTCTTCAATGTTTCTTCTGAAGTAAAATCCCCGTTGACTACCTTATAACCGAATTCGAAAAGGGTCTCCGCGGTTTCTCTTTTTTTATCTACTACAACTACCTTTTCACCTCTTTTCTTCAGCTCCATCGCAACATCCGCACCGATATCAGAGTACCCGCATATTATTATGTGGTTATTAAGTCTCCTAGCAGCCAGCGAGTTCATCTTTGTTATTATATTGGCGTTTGAAATTATTTCGACTATCGCTGCAAGGGCTATGCCCACCGCTACAATCTTTACTAATCCATCCACTACCGACAACGCGATTAATTCATCAAAACTAGTGCTAAATGGAGGAGCGAAAGTCTGAAGTGTTGGCATCACATTTATACCAACAGCATCGAAAAGAGTCCCTATAGTGTAATATGCAGAGACATAGAAATTATGCGATATGCTGTACACAAAATATAAGGTAAGCAAGGCGACTAATACTGCTACAATACCTAGCGCAATGAGCGTTCTTCCTGCAACACCTCTCCTTTCTATCTCAGGGACGTTCAAGCACGCACCTACTTCATAAGCTCATCCACTATCTCGACGCTCGCAGTCTTCTGCGGCATGACTATGAAATCAGCACCAGCATCAACAAGCTTCTCCCTTATGAAATCGTCGTTCGATCTTGTCGCTATAAAGATCTTCTTGTTAAGATCCCTTGCCGTAAGGACTGCAAAAAGGTTTTTTGCATCATTGTCCATTACTACTGCTATAGCCTTGGCGGCCGATACTCCTGCGCTTTTCAACACCCTGGATGAGGTTGCATCCCCTATTATTACATTATAGCCAAGTTCTTCTATCACCTTGGCCACATTTGGGTCATTTTCTATTATCACAAAACTTATATTATGCTCTATAAGTGAGGAAACGACCTTGCTGCCAACTATCCCGTAACCGCACACTATTACATGCCCGCTCATATTGGCGAACTTCTTATCAACCAAACAACCACCAATACTATAGTTACATCCTCTTCCGGCCAAATTCATGAGCTTCCTATGCTGTGTGACATTCCCCCACCCCTAAAGGGTGTGGGCTTCCCCTGCACTTGCAGGGTATGTTCTCAGTTCCTCGACAACAGCTCCCTGTTGGCGTCTTACACTGCCTACCTGAGCGTTGACGTTTCCGTCGGTTCGGGCGAGTCCCGCCCTACCCCTCTTGAATATATTTATCGCTGCGTTTTTATCCCTATCGATTCTAATGCGTTGTGTATGTAGTGCGGCTATGCTTATATAGTGAACTACCCCGCCCTTACGGACGGGGCTTCTGCTAGGAACAGCGTATTGCACCTTTATTCCGTTTGAGAACGCGATTTGGTTCTTTATGCCCAGGTCTATGCCTATTGCCTTTCTGTTTGCTGGCATTTCGGCCTTTGGGACATATGCAACTACATGCAAGAAATAATCACCATTTCTCTCAACTAAATCGGCAGTTGCCATCTCTGCGTTATTTAGAATCTGATCCAGGCCATGAACCTTGAAATTGCCAAGACCCTGAATGTGCACAGAACTGCTTTCCTTGTAGATCCTATAGGTTATTCCGTATTGCATAAGGGTTATGGAATGCAATGATTTTCTGTATTTTAGCTTGCCAACCTTTTTCCCTTTGGCTTTTAGGTTATGAAGTGTTTTGATGTTGTTTTGGAGCCTTTTTATCAAGTACTCCCGCTAAGAAGAGTTAAACGGGTGTGAAAAAGACTATATATGGTTTAGCTGTGGGTTTCCCACCAAAAATAACTTTAAGAAGCCTTTCTCTCCTTTCCCATAACTCTCCTAGAAAAGTTGGATCTAACTCTACGCGGCAGGCCGGCATAATAAGAGCCGAAACCTGCAGATATTTCCTTGGCTGCATAACGCCCCTGCGGTGGTGGGGGCATTGACGCGCGCACCTCATATCCCGGAGATGATGCGATATTTAGCTTTCTCAGCACCTCCCTGCCTTCGGATGTTTTTTGCAATTCTGCCTGTATGGCTCTGTGATATTCCTTACTGGTATATTCTACA
>JAKASM010000033.1 GCA_021819045.1 Microcaldota archaeon
TCTTTGGCATCGGTACATCATCATGCAACTGGGGATGCCTCTTCTGCCAAAACCATAACATATCAAAAGATAGAGAGATTGCCGGTAGATTTATGTCACCTGATGAGGTTGTAGAGCTTGCTGTAAAAAATGAAACCCAATCCATAGCATATACATACAATGAACCTACTATATTTGTAGAGTACGCTCTTGATGTGGCAGAGCTGGCGCATAGAAGAGGACTGTACAACCTTTTCGTTACAAATGGCTATATGACAAAAGAGACCATATCCCTGATGAAAGGGAAAATCGATGCTGCGGTTGTGAATTTCAAAGGGAATGGGGATACAAAATTCTCAAATAAATATGAGGCGGTTTTATCGAATGAGCCTGTGAAGGAAGCGATACTTGAGATGCGGCGTGTTGGAATACATGTTGAGATGACGGATCTGATTATACCGAAGGTTGGCGAATCACTAGAGGCTTGCGACTCGCTTACAAAATGGGTTGCCGATGAAGCAGGAGCTGACTTGCCGATCCAGTTTACAGCGTTTCATCCTGACTATAAGATGATGGATCACCCTCATACCGGCTATGGCATACTAAAGGAGCATTACGAGATTGCAAAAAAGAATGGCCTTGATTATGTATACATAGGCAATTCCCCTGGGAACCCATATGAGAGCACATATTGCCCTGGGTGCAATGCTGTGGCAATAGGCAGGTATGGCCATTACTTAACTAAATGGAATCTTGATAGGCTATCTTGCTGCAAAGGATGTGGTTATAAGATTAATGTGGTTGGCGAACCGCCGAGCAGGATAGTGCACAGAAATATCGAGGCTTTATACTAACTTTGCTTTTGTTTTTTGTCATCGTACCATGCTATTTTTAGGCACCTTAGGCTTCCATCCATTTTTCTGAACTCACTCGTATCTATTTTTAGCACTTTATCAAAGTATTCGGCTACGATCCTCTGCGAACGCGGAAAACCTTTTGCCATTATAACAGTCTCCTTACTCACTGGTAGCACGGCTGCTGCATAGCCTTCTTCTTTTGGCACGTCGATCACCTCAAACGGGAAATCTTTAGGCAGAGGAAGCGCAGGGTCATGCAAGAAAGTAGTTTCATTTAATGGTGATAGCCCAGTATCTGCATGCAATACGTTTGCAACTTTTATTTTTGTTATTGATATGTCTGGGTTAATTTTGTGTAGTTCTTCTGTGAGGATTGCGGCCCCTGCTTCGTTTGTGCGCGTTGATATTCCTATTATCACGTTTTTTCCAGACATTATAATATCGCCGAACTCTAGCGTGGCTCCTTTGCTGGCAAAATCTGGCGCTATAACATCTGGGATCATCTTTTTGATTATATCTATAATTGGACCGACCTCTTTTTTCCTTGGTTCCTTTGCTGGGCTGCCGATTATTGCAATTGCACCATTTTCTTTTTTGGGAAATACACCTGCAATGTCCTCCACAAAGTGAGAGTCTGGGAAGCCGCTTGATTCAAAGTTGCAGACTTTTATGCCCAGTGACTCTAGCAATTTTACATATGTTGCATGTTGTTCTAGTGCCAGCTTATAGTTGGGGGTTCCGAGGTTGACTGTTGTGAACCCATCTTTCATGTTTTTGCCTGGCTTCATTGTTATTGTGGTGTTGAAAAATAGCTCATTGCTTTTCATCTTACCCCTCAGCATTAATATCCCAAAGAAGAGTTTTTAGGCTTTCTATGCGTTCTTAGTTACTGGTGAATATTTGAAAATTCAAATCTTGCACATACTTTTGATAATAGGTGTTGCTGTATCAGCATATACGGCATACGTTCATTACAACCCGGGTGCCTTAGTATGCCCGTCATCAGGGCTGGTTAATTGCCAGGATGTGCTTACCAGTTCCTATTCGGTAATATTTGGAATTCCTCTAGCAATTTATTCGATTGCGTGGTTTATTGTTGCGTTTCTTTTGTATGCGTATAAAAAGAATACCCTCACGGAGCTGTGGTTCCTCATAGGGATAGGCGGGATAATCTATTCAATATTCTCAATGTATATGATAGGCAGAACTTGTATATATTGCTCTGCACTTGATCTTATAATTATTGCATCTATAGTGCTTCTTTTTAAAGACAAGGATTAAAATAAGCGAAGGCCGTAAACCTTTGAGGGCCCATAGCTCAGCCTGGAAGAGCGGCTGGCTCTTAACCAGTAGGTCGGGGGTCCAAATCCCCCTGGGCCCGCTTTTTCAGGGGTAAGAATGCCGCATAACAACTAGGCACCCTTTTGTAGATTTTCTACAAAAAATATCATTTGATATGAAACTACGAAAGATTTATAAATGTCAAATAGCTAACAATATCATGCAGACAGACAGCTTCATGCGCTTCCTAAACGACAATAAGATGTCGGTGTTCAGTCTAAGTGACGCGGCTAAGATCCTCCATAAACCGAGGCCGTACACAAGCCTGTTCATTCGAAGATGCATGGCAAAAGGCCTTATTTCAAGGGTGGAAAACGGCCTGTACTACAGGAGCCGCGGAACTAACGAGTATATGGTGGCGTCGGGGATCGTTTCTCCCTCGTATGTAAGCATGGTATCTGCACTTGCATATTATGGCCTTACAACCCAAATACCAAATACGGTATATGTGATTACGACACGAAAGCATGGGCCTATAAAAAATATCATGGGCTTCACCATAGTATTCAGGACCATAAACAAGAGGATGATGTTCGGTTACCACAAGGAAGCATATGGTAATATATCGATGGCCGATCCCGAAAAGGCTGTAGTCGACATATTCTATTTCAATGACGTGAATGACCTAGATGAAGATGCGCTTAAGCCGCCGCCGAGGATAGACCCGGATAGGCTGGCAGCTTATGCTGCACGGGCCGGAAGGGTTTCTGTCAAAAGGCGCGTTGCTGACCTTCTAAACGAAAACGGTTATGATGCACAGGCGCATGCCCTTATGAGGTTGGAGAGCAAATGATATCTGAAGAAACGCTGATGAAAACGGCATATTACGAGCAGCCATACCAGAAGGAGAAGGACTACCTGCAGGAGGTGATGCTGAGCGGCATATATGGAAAAGTGGATGATTCGTTAGTTTTCAAAGGGGGCACTGCCCTCTCGAAATTTTATGGGTCGCCCAGATTTTCGGATGATCTGGATTTTGCATTCGCGAAGAAGGACAGAAAGACGATAAACATTATAAAAGAAAAGCTTGATTTGGTCACTTCAGAAAAAAGGTTTGAATATCCTATCAGGACTATGAGGAAAATAGTGGGTGGGAGCAAGCTGAACTACGAGCTCAGTATAGGTGGCCCTCTTCTCGGGCTACTGAACAAGTACCAGCATTTGAAGATAGAGATAAATGTGGGGGACAGAGTCATGCTGCCTACGGAGATTTTCAGGAGGGATTCCAAATACCCGGATGTTAGCCCGTATATAGCAGTGGTTATGTCAAGAAAAGAGATACTTGCCGAGAAGCTCCACGCCCTTTTGTTCAGGCATAATGCCAAGGCCAGGGACCTGTTTGACCTGTACTTCCTGATAAAAAGCGATACGGAAATCGATGCCAGTTTCATAAACAAAAAACTCAGCGAACAAGGTAGGAAGTTTACGACAGATGCTTTCGTGAAGCGCATGAATGCAATAGGAGGCATATGGGAGAAGGATCTTGTGAGGCTGATTCCGAAGCGGCATTGGGTTGCATATGATGATGCAAAAGCAGAACTGACCGGCGGTTTAAAGAAAGCGGGCCTGCTGTAGCTGGAGCCGGGCACGGCTCTTGACCGGTAGGTCGGGGGTCCAAATCCCCCTGGGCCCGACATATTTAACGGGATGCTACTGCTAATCGCCACTTAGCAAAGCATTTATTCTTATTTACTAAAGTAAAACCAGTGCCATTACGGGTTTAACTAGTGTGGATTATGTAAATGTGAGTTTATGAAAGTTTCTATTATTCCGTTCCTTTGAAGATAGAGCAGAACCTGCACGGCCTTCATAAGGATATATCCATGCATTGATATTTAATATTCTCTTTTAGGTAACAAAACTATTATTTTTATATCAGTTATGTTACACATTAATCCTTAAATCGGCAGCGCCGTATGTTTTATGGAACAATAGAACCGTGGACGATTACCTATCGATTTTCAAAGCGTTGCTGAAGCTGAGGCCATTGGTTGGTTATGGATTTGAGGGTGAGAAGGGAAGGCTCGTGGAATCTTCCCAAAATGTGCTTAGACAGTGAAAGCATGTGAAAACGTAATAAAGAAGATGTGCTAGTGTTCAGGGCTGCATCCAGTCTATTTCGTAGTATTCGTAATTGCTGCCTGGTAGTTCTATCCTCCTTACTTTATAATACGTAACTGCTGTTTCCCTGTCAGCTATTGCCACGATGAGCTCTAGTTTCTTCTCCTTTGCGCTCTTTATTATTGCAGAAAGTTCGCTTCCTCCTATATATTCCTCCTCTCCTATCGAAAGCATGGCGAACCTTGGCGCATCGTT
This sequence comes from Microcaldota archaeon, assembly GCA_021819045.1. The sequence continues at coordinate 4,494 of JAKASM010000033.1, forward strand.
TTCGGGGTTTTCTGTTTCCTTCCCCTTTCTGTGATAAAGGATGAAGTCTATGCCGATGTTTTTCTTTCTGCTTGTGCCAGGTATTGCAAGTATGAAAGTTTTCCTTACTGAATGGGCTACCCTTATAGCTCTGGCCCATTCTGATATAAGGAGCTTTGAATCTCTTGGGAAAACTTGAATTACATGTTTAGAATGCACCCATGACGAGTCGTCCCTTATAGGTTTGGCTCCTGGAAAATATATCCTGAAATGCGTGCCGAACTTGAATCCAGTCTTTACTATGTACCCTTTGCTCCTCCAGTCCGCATACACTTGATACAGTTTTGAAAAATCCTTTCTTCTCCTTGATGCGATCTCTATTATGTCTGCCTTCGACGCGTTATTGAGTTTCAGCACCCCTTTATCGATTAGGAATACCGTTTCGTATATGTCGAGCTTGTTTAGTGTCCCATGCCCTCCTATCTTGTATGTCCCGTATTGCCCGAACCACAATTCGTCGTATATCTTTTTGCTGTACTCATTCTCATCTGCTATGGTGATCAGATCGTCGCTAAAAAAATCTCCGGTAATGCTGTAGTTTGAGAGTTTTAGCTTCCCTCCAGGGTATCTTTTGACAGGGGTTTTGCTGTTTTCCTTTGCCGGATATAATGCTGGTTTTATTATTAGCCCTCTGTCTCTCCAGTCTTTGTATGTGAAATATCTGGCTATTACCTTCCTTGATTGCCTTCCTGCGATATAATTAAATGAGATTTTTTCGCCATTGCTGTTTGTGCATTCGGCCTTCCTTACATCAATCAGGTATAGGGCCTCTTCTGGGCATAGCAGCAGCCTGCCATCTCTAGATGCCCCTATAAAACCATCCTTGAGTATATCTGTAGTCGATTGGTCGGCTGCGAATATTTCTCCTTTTTCCATAACAAGTTTTAATGCCATATTATGCCCTTCATTGCATCTATTGTCTCTTTCTCTATATCTGTGATTGCTGCAGGGATTATTAAGCATGCAATGCCGTTCTGATCCCTTTTCTTTGCTTTGCCAAAATCTGTCATCTCTATTTTTTCACCTTCTAAACCCAAGTTAATAGA
>JAKASM010000034.1 GCA_021819045.1 Microcaldota archaeon
CACTTCGGGCATTGAACAGAGACCTTATGAAAAGAGTTGTCTGGCTCTGCGAAAAGGCAGGCATAAGTGTGTCTGTCAGGCACGGAGACACTGACCAATCGGAGAGGAGAAGGCAGGCAAAAAACGCACCTACTCTTCTCATAACTACTCCTGAGACGCTGCAGAGTATACTGCCGAGCCAGGCTTTCTCCAAGCATCTTAAGAAGATTTCTTTTGTAATTGTGGATGAGATACACGAGCTTTACTCGAATAAAAGGGGAGCGCAGCTGTCTGTGGGGCTTGAAAGGCTTGAGGAGCTTTCTGGAGAGTTTGCGAGGATAGGGATAAGTGCAACCGTGTCAAAGCCTGAGGAGATAGGGAGGTTCCTATGCGGCTGGAGAGAATTTGAAATCGCGTCACCGGGGACGCAAAAAAAGACCGAAGTTGTAGTGCGTATGCCCAAGGTTCCGTCAGGGCTGATACCAAAGGAACTCATGTCCGATATGTCTCTTGACGGGGCACCTGCAGCGAGGCTTGAGGAGATAATAAAAGCGATAAAGCATTCGAAATCCACCCTGATATTCGGCAACACTAGGCAGGTAGTTGAGGCTTTAGGGAGCAGGCTCATAGCCATAAATAAAATAGATAGCTTCGGAGGGATTGGAGTTCATCATGGCTCACTGGATAAGAAAGATCGCATAGATATAGAGAACTCCTTCAAGGAGGGCAAAATAAAATCTTTGATTGCGACGAGCTCTTTGGAGCTTGGCATTGATATAGGAGATGTGGATTGCGTTGTGCAGTATGGGTCTCCTAGGCAGGCTTTGAGGCTTGCGCAGCGCATAGGTAGGAGCGGCCACTCTGAGAAAAGGGTTTCAAAAGGCCTTATAATATCATCATCCAATATAGACGCCCTTGAAGCTATATCTACAATAAAGTGCATGGAAGAAGGGTGTTTGGAGAAATTCGGCACTATAGACAGCCCGCTAGACGTGCTTTGCAACCAGATCTGCGGAGTGGCATTGGATAAGAAAGAGGCCAGGGTGGAAGATGTAAAAAAGATTTTGAGGAGGTCTTATTGTTACAGAAGCCTGCGTGACGAAGATTTCGATGCTGTACTGCTGTTTATGAAAAAACAGCATATCGTTTGGGAGAGAGATGGGCTCATTATTGCTAAGGGTAGCACCAGGATGTATTATTACTCGCATCTTAGTTTCATACCTGATACCAAAAGGATCTATGTGAAGAACATATCAGACAACAGGGTAATTTCTTCGCTTGATGAGAGGTTTGTGGCCGCCAACCTCGAAGAGGGGGTAGTTTTTATAGTCAAGGGCTTGCCTTGGAAAATAATTAGCATAGACGATGGGTCAATTAGCGTGGAGCCTTCTGACAGCCTTGAAGGTGCAATTCCGGATTGGGTAGGGGAGGATATACCGGTATCGTACATGGTAGCAGACACTGCATTGAAGTATGTTGGAGGTGAGCTACATCTACCTGCCGCCAAGCTGGATGATGATACTTTTACTTCGCTTAGAGAATTCTGCTCAGAGCAGCGTAAAGCTTGGCCATATCGCTCGGATTCTGTGGCTATAGAAACATTGGATGACGGAATGATACTGCATTCTGGTTTAGGAACTATGGCGAATGAGGGATTATCTAAGATCCTTTCTAAGCTGATATTATCGGCTGCAGGGAAGGGGATTACTGTGCGTTCTTCCCCTTATATGATAATGATTGAAGGCGCAGGGGGTGTAAAATTGTCGGATTTTATATCAAAGATAACACCCTCTAGAATTGACGGCATGATTGAAGAGGCGATAAAAGATACAGACATATTTCGTTATAATTTCATAAATGTGGCAAAATTCTTCGGGGTTATTGATAGAGGCGCGGCAATATCTAGGTCTATGGGAAAGAGACTGATTAGGGCACTCGCTGGAACGCCGGTATACAAGGAAACGATTAGGCATCTTATGAGCACATTGGATATAAACGTGCTGAAATTATTTATTCAGAAAATAAATGATGGAAAAATACGATTTATAGAAATAAATTCTACCAGCCTATCCCCTCTTGCGCACGAGGTGCTAAACTCTGCATATTATACAATGGAGCTTATTCTGCCTATTGCGCCGAGCAAGGCAATTATAGAATCTTTTTCTAATTTTATTATGGGCAGAAAAAGCAGGTTGCTGTGCACCTATTGCGGATTTTATTTCGAACGCAGCGTAAAAGAGCTATGGGGGCTTGGAGTCATACACTGCCCTTCATGTAATGGGGTTATGCTTTGCAGGTATTCAGACGCGAGGCTGGATTCTATAAGAAAAAGGATCGCCGGCAAGAAGTTTACTTCAGCGGAGAAAAAGGCCTTCAAAGAAGCAATGAATGAAGCCGAATTGCTTATGTCGCATGGAGGTAGGGCAATTGCAGCACTGGCCACGTATGGGATCGGGCCTTCTGGAGCTGCGCGTATACTTCTTATGCAAAGAACGGATGACGCCCAGTTCTACAGGGATTTGATAGAGGCGCAGAAACGTTTTATAAGGACAAAGAAATACTGGAAGGTATGATTACCTGTTGGGCTTGACCTCTACTCCATGCTCTGAAGGCACGACCTTGTATCTTGAATTCTCAAAGTGCATGGCTAGCTCCCGGCCCTGATAGAAGTCGTGGAGGAAAATCGCTATTGAGGATCCGCAGGTGTGTGGCTGCGATGATATGCTTATATTGAAATCGGCTGCATCATATGCGGATTTAACGGATTCTGAAAAGCTAGCTATTAGGAGTATGTTCTTGTATGTGCTTATCCTGTATCTCATTTTTGATATAGGCATGCCGTATCTTGTCAGGTATATCTTAAGGTAATTCTTTTTTCCTTTTATGTATTTTTCCCACTTGTCACAAAAGAATACGGAAAATTCTCCTCCCCACTTTTTGCTTATCTGTTTCATGGCGCGTTTCAGCCTGGCCTCCGCACCGCCTTTGTGCGGGCAGAAGGTTATGTTTGACGCTCCGAATGCCCTTGATATCATGCATAGGTCGAGGCATGCTTCATATGAAGACTTGCCAATTACAAGAACAGATATCATTCAATCATCCAAGGACTTTTGCGCCATCATATTACTTGGGCGTCTACCACTCTAGCATCGCTTGAGACCCTCATCAGGCGAACTCCAGAGGCACTTCTCCCAGTCACCCTTATTTCAGATATGGGAAACTGTATAGACAATCCCTTTGAGTTTATTATTATTATTGATTCTGTAGGGCTCACTTTTATAGATTTCACGACCTTGCCTGTTTTCTCTTTTACTTTTAGGTTTATCACTCCTTTGCCGCCCCTTCTCTGCAGCCTGTACTCTTCAAGCTTTGTAACCTTTCCATAGCCATTCTCTGTTATTGTAGCAACCATGTCTTCAGCATTTGCCTGCAGCATGTTTACAACACTGTCATTTGTTTTTAGGCGGATTCCCCTTACACCATGTGCATTTCTTCCCATAGGTCTTATATCAGATTCATTGAATCTCAGAGCCTTACCCTCCCTTGTGGCGATGAATATGTTCTGCTTGCCATCAGATATGCACGCATCGGATACGCGGTCTCCATTGTCTACCGGAATGGCAATCACGCCGCTAATCCTCGGCTTAGAGAAACGCTCTGCATTTACCCTTTTTATCTTTCCCCTACTTGTAACTATAGTGAGGAAGCTGCCCTGAAAGCTTCTTGTATTTACCATTTTTTCGGGCTTTTCCCCTTCTGCCAATTTTATAAGATTCACTGAGGCTTTTCCAAGGCTGTATCTGCTCTCTTCTGGCACAAGATATGCTTTAAGCCAGTATGCCCTGCCCTTGTTTGTTATTATCAGAAGGTAATCCTTTGACTTGCATGTAAGTATCTGCTTCACAAAATCAGCTTCGTGAAGCTCTATCGCTTTTATGCCCTTACCTCCGCGCGCCTGCTCTCTGTAGACCGATGGGCTCATCCTTTTAATGTAGCCCCCGTTGGTCAGTATTATGGTTACATCCTCGTCAGCAATGAGGTCCTCATCTGCTATATCATCGATGCCCTCAGAGAGTTCTATTGTTGTCCTGCGCGGGCGGCTATATTTGTCTTTTATCTCTTTTGTTTCGCTTTTTATTATTTTAATGACTGCCGTTTCATTTTCCAGTATCTCCTTAAATGTGCTTATGCTTTGGACCAATGACTGCTTTTCCGAGTGCAAAGATCCGCTTTCCAGCGTTGTAAGTTTGCTTAGCTTCATGTCCAATATTGCGTTTGCCTGCTTTTCGGATATCTGATATGTTTCTATGAGTTTTGCCCTCGCTTCTTTTGTGTCTGAGCTTTTCTTTATTGTACCTATTACTCCGTTTATGTCGTTTATTGCAACAAGAAGGCCATCGACTATGTGGAGCCTTTCGGATGCTACATTAAGCTCGTATTTTGTCCGGTTTTTAATTACACTTATCCTGTGGTCAACAAAAGCCTTTATCATCTGCTTTATGTTGAATGTTATCAGGCTGCTATCTATTACCGCATTGTTTATGACTGGTATTGATATCTGGAGCTGCGTGTGCTTATATAGAGTGTTGAGCACAGACTCGCTGTTTGCCCCTTTCTTAAGCTCTATGTAGATCCTTATGCCTGCTTTGCTGCTCTCATCCCTAAGATCGCTTATCCCTTGTATCTGCTTGTTCTTGACCAGCTCTGCAATCTTCTGAACAAGCTGCGCCTTATTGACCGAATATGGAACTTCTGTGACTATTATTGCGTCTCTTCCGTTTTTAGATTCGATGGAGGTCCTTGCCCTTATTGTGCAAACTCCTCTTCCGATAAGGTATGATGCCCTGAGCGATTGGTTGTAGAATACTATTCCGCCTGTAGCGAAGTCAGGGCCTTTTATGTATTCGAGAAACCCTTCTGGCTTTATTTCCGGATTGTCGAGATATGCTGTTATGGCATCGCAAACCTCTCCCAAGTTATGCTGGAGTATATTTGTTGCAACACCCACTGCTATTCCCGAAGCGCCGTTTATGAGAAGATTGGGGACTTTTGCTGGCAAAACTTTGGGCTCCTTTTCGGTATTATCAAAGTTCGGTATTAGCGCGACTGCCTCTTTGTCTATGTCGGCAAGCATCTCCTCTGCTAGCTTGTTCAGCCTCACTTCGGTGTATCTTTGCGCTGCGGCTGGGTCTCCATCAATGCTCCCCATGTTCCCTTGGCCCTGCACTAGAGTGTAGTTCATTGAGAAGTCTTGGGCCATTCTTACAAGCGTTTCGTATGCTGCTATGTCTCCGTGAGGGTGAAATTTTCCTATTGTCTCTCCTATAATCCTTGCGCTCTTCTTTGTAGGCTGATCATGGAAGTTGCTGAGCCCATACATAGCCCAAAGTATGCGCCTTTGCGCTGGCTTCAGCCCGTCCCTTGCGTCAGGCAGGGCTCTGCCTATGATGACGCTCATTGCATAATCAAGATAGCTTGACTGTATCTCCTTCTCAATGAGCGATTCCTGTATGTTTTTTTCTTCCATAATTACACGTCCAAGAATTTAACTTCGTTTGAGTGCTCCTGGAG
>JAKASM010000035.1 GCA_021819045.1 Microcaldota archaeon
TAGGCTCTACCTATTATGGCCAAACCAAAAGGAAGTGTTTTCCTTAATGCATTATATTCTTGGAAGAAATTCAGGTATGCGGATTGAGCGGTCTCCGGTCTTAGATACCCTTTGTCTAATCTGTCTGGGCCGAGCCCGATTTGTATCATCATATTGAATGCTTTTGGCTCGCCGAGTTCCCCGCCGCACTTTTGGCACTTTATTTTGTTCTCTCTGATAATCTTTCCCATCTCTGATGCACTCAGACCTTCTGATACATTAATGTCTTTTTCTGATATCAATACATCTGCCCTGTAGTATGAATGGCACTTCGTGCATCCTACGAGTACATCATTGAACCTTGATGCGTGGCCAGATGCCACTAATGGCTTCTCTGGGAGGAGCGTTGATCCGTCTATAAGATGGTAATTTTCATTCTGATCTACAAAATAAGAGAGCCACAGGTCCTCAAAGCGCCTTTTCATAAGTGCACCGAGATGCCCATAGTCGAATAGCCCTGATGCACCCCCGTATATCTCTGCGCTGGGCCAGAAAAACCCTTTGCTTTTGGCGTATGCAAGAAGCTCTTCTATCTTCATTTTACCACTATAGAATTGGCAGCAAGCATTGTGACATCCTCCCACCTCTAAAGGGCGTGGGCTTCCCCTGCTATTGCAGGGTATGTTCTCAGTTCCTCTACACTGCTTGCGATGCCTTTTGCATCGTAGAGGCAATTATATCCCTGAGCGTAAGTTCGGGCAAGTCCTGCCCTACCTCTTTTGAGTATATTTATTGATGCGTTTACGTCTCTGTCAATATGCAATTCGCATCTATTGCAGATATATGTCTTTTCCCCCAAATCCACACTCTTTCTGTTCCCGCAGGAGCTGCAATCCTGCATGGTGTATTGCGGATTTACTTCTATTACTTCCATACCAGCACTTTCAGCCTTGTATGAGAGCATCTGTATGAACCTGTTCCATGAAGCGCTCTGTATAGATTGCGCAAGCCTGTGGTTCTTTTCCATGTTTTGTATGTTCAGGGCCTCGACCGCGAACGAGGTATACCTTGACTTAACAAGATGATCTGACAGTTTGTGCATGAAGTCGTTTGACTGCCTTGTCACGTCATTCCATTCCTTCTGCAGTTTTTCTTTTGCCTTCTGCCTCCTTTTCGATTTTTTATCCCTTCTTGCGACTATCCTCTGCCATCTTGCGATCCTTTTCTCTTTCTTTTTGAAGAATTTTGGTTTCTTTAGTGTTGTGCCGTCCGACAATGCGACGAAGTTATTCAGTCCCATGTCTATGCCTACTGGATTAGTATCTTCTACCTTAGGAGGGTTGATTGCCAGCTCTACCGTGAAGATCGCGTAATATTCTTTCCCCTCCCTCTTTATCGTCATTGTCTTTATCCTTCCTTCCATTTGCCTATGCAATTCTATCCGCATCCTTCCTATCCTTGAAACCCTGAGCATGTTCGTTTTTCTTTCTTTCTCGATTGAGAATGATCCGTTATTTTGCGGATATGTGATTGAGTTGTACCGGTCTCTGGATTTGAAGCGCGGGAAACCGGCCTTCTGTTTTGCCCCGCTCTTCTTCGCCTTTGCCCTACGGAAGAAGTTTTGATAGGCCTTCTGCACCCTGATGAAAATGTCCTGCCTTGATTGAGAATATATTTTCAAGATATCTTTGTTCTCTGCGATTGCATCTTTCATGTATCTGTTGAATGTCTGTTTATTGATCTTTGAATTTTTGTCCTTTTCGTAGGAAGCTTTCGCCTTTTCCAGGATCTTATTGTAGAGCTTTTGAGAGAGAGCTATCCTTTCATCTATCTCCGATTGGCGTTTAGGATCGGGGTATATTCTGAATTTGTATGCAATCGTGGAATCCATACCACCATATTTTCTTGTCATATTTATATGCCTTGCCGTCTGTCTATCTTTTTCGCACTCACTTTCATCCCACAGCTAAAGCGTGTGGGTTTTTCCCGCTATGAACTGATAAAATGTGGTCATTTGGGCTTTAGTATAAATGCGCTGTATTTATCAACGTCTATATACTTTGAGAAGTACGCCCTTATGTCATCCAGAGTCACTTCTCCAAGCATATGCGGCAACATCAGTGGCAGTTTTGGCGAATCCTCTATGAGGGTTGACATTGCTGATGCTATTGACATGTCAAGGCTCCTTTCCTTTATTGTAGTGTACTCTATTATAGCGCCGGATTTTATGCGCATGAGCTCGTCTTTGTCGATCTCGCCGTTCTGCGCCTTCTCGAATTCGCTGAGGATTATCTTCTTTGTTGAGTCAAGGCTGCTCGCCTTTACGCCTGCATCCGCTCCTATGAATCCGAATGTTGATCTATTGGTGACTGCACAGGAAGATTCGTATGAAAGGCCTCTTTTTTCCCTCAGCTCTTTGAAAAGCCTATAGTCGAGCAGCTCTCCGGCAATTATTGAAGCCGCATGCTCATTTAATTTTGATTTTGTTATGTGGGATGTCTTGAAGCCGATCCCTATCCTTGTCTGCTTTATTCCCTTCCTTGACTCTATAAGGTCTGACCTCTCCTGCTTTTCCGTGCATATCTCCCTAGTTGGCACAATTCCCTTCTTTGAGAAGCCCGCAAAATGCCTCTCTGCGGCTGCAACCATTTTACTGAGCGGCAGCCCTCCGTAGATTGAGAGGGCCATGTTACCTGGAAAATAATATTTGCAGTAGACATCTGCTATGTCTTTTCTTTTTATTGCGTTTATTGTTCTCTCATCCGAATATGCGATGTTCTTTGCCGGGTGCCTCTTGAATAGCGCTTTGAGAAGGTAGTCCTTTGAAAGCTCCATGGGCATGTCGTGCTCTATCATCACCTCATTTATTATGGGGCCGCGCTCTGTCAGAAATTCGCTTGGGCGCAAGGTCGAATTCCTTATTATATCAGACATAAGCTCCATGCATCTACCAAATAGGCTTTTGTGGACCTGGGCAATGTAGACCGTCACTTCATAGTCCGTAAAAGCATTGTGAACGGCACCAAGCGCCTTGAAGGTACTGTCTATATCATTCCATGTCCTCTTCTTTGTGCCTCTGAACATCATATGCTCAAGATAATGGGATACACCTTCCTTGCCTTTTGGATCGTCCACAAATCCATACTTTACCCCTATAGCTATGCCTACTGTCTCAAGTCCGGGCTTCTCTGCAGCTAAAACCTTAAGTCCGTTATCTAGTTTCTCAATTTGGGTATTCATAAGTCCGTATCTGGCAGGGAAATTATTTATACTATATTGCAGAATTGCAAAGAGTTAAAACGCTTAAATCTTATTTATTAAAAGGTGCTATTTTGGCAAGGAAAGGATTTGAAGCATTAAGAGAAGAGATGCTAAAGAGTGCGAAGGCAGGCATAAGCAAAGCCTATCAGAGCGAGGAATACGCGCTTATGCAGGCAGTAAATGCTCAGATAGAGACATCGCGGTCTTACAACCTTGCATTTGAGAGGCTTGGTGAGTGGTATGGCATATACTTCCCTGAGATAAAGATCACAAACCCGAAATCGCTTGCAAAGCTTGCGATAGAGATATCGTCAGGAAGGACCGATAGAGAATCAATAAGCAAGGCTTTGGGTGAGGGCGGAAGGGTGGATGAGGTTGTCAATAGCATCTCATCAACAATAGGCAGAAAGATGGATAGAGAGGAGGCGGCAGTGGTTGCTGGTTTTGCTAGGCATGTCCTGTCTATGGCGGAATCACTTGAGATGCTTGACAAGTATATAAAAGCTGCAGCTAACAGGTTAATGCCCAACACAACATATCTTACAGACCATATGATAGCCGCTGAGCTGCTGAGCAGGGCGGGATCGCTGGAAAGGCTTGCCACAATGCCTGCAGGAACTGTACAGCTGCTTGGCGCAGAAAAGGCATTGTTCAAGCACATAAAATTCGGAAGCAGGCCTCCTAAATACGGAATCCTGTTCAAGCTTACTGAAGTAACAAATGCGCCTAGGGAGATAAAAGGCAAGATAGCAAGGGCATACGCAACTAAGATATGCATTGCCCTCAAGGCCGACTATTTTTCAAAAAACTTCATTGCGGAGGGCTTAAAGAAAAGCCTGAATGAGAGTATAAAAAGGATAAAGGAGAAACCGGCAACTAGGAAAGACCAGGGCAGGGCCGGGTGGCCGCAGAGGAATAGGAATGACAGAGGATTCAGGCGCAGGCAGAATAAAAGAGACAGCTTCAGCAGCAGTAGAGGTAGGACATAGTCCACAAACAAATGGCGTGGGCTTCTAGCTAGACTAATATTGTATTAGAAAACCTTCTGACAAAATTTGAAAGAAGGTAAAACTGCACGCAGAAAGGCTTTAAATACTTTCGAATGCCCTTTTTGTATTAATGGTGAATATATGCCAAATCAAGGTAATCCTGGAGCTCCAAAACCATCAGAGGTTGAGGTTCAGATAGAGCAGAATATAGTAAACAACATAAACAACAAAAGGCCTGAGGCCAAGTTCGATCAGAAGGACAGCCTAGATCCTATTCTTGCGGTATATCACAGGACAATGGAGGAGATAGAGAGCATGCCTGTGATAGACAAGACAATGACAGTGTGCCCTGAATGCAAACTGATAATAAACGGCATTCTATACAGAGACGGAGACAATGTAATGATAAGGAAGTACTGTCCGGAGCATAAGTGGACAGTGGAGAAGTATTGGGAAGACTACGACATGTACATGAAGATGAAGAGGTACAATTACTATGGGAGGGGGTTCGACAATCCCAACTATATAAGCGATACTAAAGGGGCAAACTGCCCATTCGATTGCGGAATGTGTGAAAGGCACAAGTCGCATACCGGTCTCGCTAATGTGGTAGTTACAAACAGGTGCCACCTCTCATGCTGGTATTGCTTCTTTTATGCAAAAGAGGGAGAAGCGATATACGAGCCAAGCGTAGCAGAGCTTGACAAGATATTCAAAAACCTGAGGGCGCAGAAGCCGATACCGGCAAACGCGTTGCAGATAACTGGCGGAGAGCCTACAATGGCTCCAGAAATAATAAAGATCGTGGAAAAGGCAAAGGAGGCCGGATTTGACCAGATACAGCTCAACACAACAGGAATAAATCTCGGACTTAACCCTGATTTGGCAATAAAACTTAGGCATGCCGGGGTAAGCACGCTGTACATGAGCTTTGATGGAGTCAGCGCCAGAGCGAATCCGAAGAACCATTGGGAGACTCCGATGGCGCTGGATGCGGCCAGGAAGGCTGGCATCGGCGTTGTCCTTGTACCAACAGTGATAAGGACAATAAACGACCATGAGCTGGGCGCGATAATAAACTTCGCAATAAACAACTCAGATATAGTGAGGGCTGTAAACTTCCAGCCGGTTTCGTTGGTGGGAAGGATGCCTTCAAAGCTTAGGGAGAAGCAAAGAATTACGATACCTGGAGCAATAAAGCTGATAGAGGA
>JAKASM010000036.1 GCA_021819045.1 Microcaldota archaeon
AGTTTTAGGCTCTGCGAGGAGCTCAACCTCCCTGAAGGTTATGGCACCCCAGTTTTCCATAGCGCCTGCAGCAAAATCTGGAACAGCAATCAGGTCAAGCTTGGGAAGTTGGTAGGCTATCCCGAAATATGATTCATAAAACCGGATAAAGCTTTTTGCATACCTGAGCGCAAGCCCGCCCCAGCTCGCCTTGCCAGGCACTGTAACCACGCTTAACCTTGTTTTTCCGGCCCAGCCACTCATCCTATCAAAAGTGCCTACACCCAAGTAAACGAGATATGTCGACATTTTTGGCGTAGGCATAAACATAACCAGCTTTTTCCTTCCTTTCATCTCCTCCGACCTGACCGGCATGTTTGAGATTGCTTCCAGATTTGGGTCGATAAGCAGCGAAACCTCAAATACTGCCTTCATTGCAGGTTCATCAAAGCAGGGGAATGCAAGCCTTGCGCCTGTAGGCTCGAACTGGGTAGTGAGAATGCTCTTCCTCACGCCTTTAGCAGTATAATTGCTCCTGTAGAAGCCAAACAGGCTCTCGTTGTGTTTGCCTGAGAAGTGCATCTTTATTGAAATGCTGCCACTTACTTCCTTGTCAAGATTAAGCTCGGCTTCTTCCCTTTCTGGGAAATAGGATACAAAGGCTTCATGTTCCTGAGAGCCGGAACTAACCTTTGCTTCTTTTATAGATATGCTTTTGGCGTTCAGCCTTATGGCCTTTGTTGGCTCTCTTGCCGTAGCATATATCACCTCTCTCCCCTGATAGTCCTCTCCGTGCATGTTTGGCTCTATCAAAAGTTCATACTTAAATGGAATTACATTGCCGCTTAGCCTAATGTCTTTGCCTGCATCCATTTACGCAACCCTAACCTGTATTCTGCCTGCCGTCAAAAGAGAGTTCATACCTTAGCTCTTCTGCATACCCGTCGTAGTGACAAATTATGCGCCTGTACATTGGATTCTGACTGAACCCTAGCCCTACAAGAAGGTTTATCGACCTAATATTGAAGCTAAAAACATCAGCGTATATCTTATCTACCCCTATTTTTTGGAATGCAAACTCTATAAGAGATATTATAGCTTCCCTGGCATAACCTTTGCCCCAATACTGCCTGCCTAGCCAATATCCTATCTTGCAAGATCTGTTTTCCTTGTCTATGTTGAAGATAGCTGCCGCCCCTATTAGCACATTGTTCTCGTTCAGGTGTATTCCGAAGTGCAGCTCTGCGCCAAGCGGCTCGTTCGCTTTTATGTTCTCAATAAATCTTAAGGCGTCTTCCTGCGCATATGGATGCGGAAATTCCATAGCGGGCGCGACATTGTAAGCAATTTCATAGTCGTTCGCCTCCTCAGCAATCAGGTATGCATCATCTTCAGATATGCTGCTTAGGTAAACATTAAAATTTGGCTTGTTTATTATTATTTGCTCACCAATAAATGACTTGTGCGCAGCATATATTAAATCAAAAAGTGTTTATATCTTGTGCTTTTAGGTATTACTATGAACCTCCTCAATTCTATGCCAGAATACACTCTTTTCGGAGTAGAAGACCAGAACTACAAAACCGCAAAAGTTGTAGTCATACCAATACCGTATGATTCAACTTCAACATATAAAGTGGGCTCCAGGGAAGGCCCACGTGCAATAATAGAGGCAAGCAGGAGCCTCGAGCCTTACAGCGAGGAGTTTGATGGTTATGTAAGGGACATCGGAATATATACAACTGAGGAGTTGCAGCCGGATTTTGACTCCCCAAAAAAAACAGTAGATAGAATAGCTAGGGAGGTCTCGATACTGCTGGATGACAATAAGATCCCTCTGCTTCTGGGCGGCGAACATACCATAGCGGTAGGCGCAGTCAAGGCGTTTTCAGAAAGATATGACGACTTTAGCGTCCTTCATTTTGATGCTCACGCAGATTCGCGAGATGAACTTTTCGGCACAAAGTTCTGCCATGCGTGCGTTATGGCGAGAATAAGGGAGATGTGCAAAAGCTGCTATAGTATCGGAGTAAGGAGCGTGGATGAGATCAGCGCAAAGAAGCATTCGAAGAGCATCCTTTACATGAAGGACATGCATGGAATGATGCCGAGGGAAATAGCAGACCGCATAATAAAGAACACCAAAAAGAAGATATATATGACCGTTGACCTTGATGTAATTGACCCTTCTGAGATGCCGAGCACAGGAACCCCTGAACCGGGCGGCATTGGGTTCGCTGCTCTCAAGGAGGTAATAAGGCTGGTGCTGAAGAAAAAGGAGCTGATCGGAGCAGATTTCAATGAGCTTTGCCCGACTCAAAATATGCATGCGCCTAACGTGCTCGCAGCAAAACTCATATATTTTACATTGGGCAGCGCCTTCCTCAGATAGTTTTATATATTTCTAGAAATATTGCAGTATGCGGTTCATATGGCAACAAAATCCAGGGCGGCAGAGACCGACCCAAAGTCTGCAGCTGAAATGGATAAGCGCTGGGAAGCTTGGAGCAGAGGCACGGCAAAAGACCTATCAGAGTTAGATAGCCTCCTTGAGCACTACCGCATAATTGCGCATGAAATCAAAGCACTTCAGGGCGCACGCTCGTCATTTGGTGAGAAAATTACACGAATTGTTTCTGATCCGCATGTACTAGATGCTATAAAGCGGATGGGAGGGCACGTGACAATCGTAGGAGACCCAAATGCAATGAATCGTGAAATAAGTGTTACTTACAAGGGATACAATATAGTAGTAAAGAATGATCTTCGCTTGAACTCTAGGGGCATTGAAATGGTTAAAGAGCTACTTACAGGGATAGGGGTGGAGCTTGGCGAATTCCAGCGCCTATCTGTTGACAGAATTGCTGAGTTTCTTGCAAGTGAATATGGAACCAATGAAGAAGTAACAAAGATAGTCGAAAAGCTGGAGGGTGCTGGCATTGCTTCCAGGACAAGGCACATAAGGGTAGTTGATCAAGGCGGCAAACAGGATAAGGAAGGTATTGAATTAAGAAAATAATCATTCAATTTTCGTGTTAGCTACTAATTACCATGTATTCGGCTGGGTTAACTCCGTTGGTCTGCACTACAAATGTACCGTTCAACTCATTTATCTTAAACCCGTCTATTTCTGCCAAAGACTTAGCAGTATAATTGAACGCTGTACTGTTTCCGACGGCGTTTGGTGCATAAAGGTTAATAGCAGAACTAAAAGTTTCCAGCCTTGATGCAACAGCGTATGAACTTATTAAAGAGCTGACACTGCCCTGGTAAGACGCATATTGGCCATATATCCCTAACATGGCTATTGAGATTGAAAATGCTGCCATCATTACAGCTCCATAGAAAGGCATTTAATCGCCACACACATATACGCATGCAATTTTGCTCGCATTTGACGAAGGTGCAGGAAAGCAGTAATATTCATCCGATTTGCACATGCTCGCATTTCCATATTCTATTGCTTGGTTGCCGATATTTATGCTAACATAAGTGAGCATATATGCATATGAAAAGTTTCTGAGTATTGATGTTATGCACCCTTTTTCCACATATGCGATACAAATCCCCCACTGAGTATGGCTGTATGAGATGGACTGGAGGTCCTGAACTGCATTCGCCATATTTATAGTTTCAATTCCTGCCGATGAGGAAGTTTGGTAAACCTGCTTATACATCATTGCAAGCGATGATACCAGTACCAACCCGGCCAATATTGCCTCGATAAATGCTGTCTGAGCTTTCATTTCATCTCACCCGCACTTCTGATCCTTGCATGTATATAGTCTGGTTAACATTTTGGAAAATTGTTGGGTTTAGAGTTATATTTATTATGAAATCTAAAGGGCTGGTTGCGTTACATATTATGGCGTATTGGGAAGATAGGTTACCTGCAGAGCACCCGGAATTATCTATTACTGCAGCGTGCGAAAGTTCCAGCTGTTCGTTATTCAATGTTGATATCAGGCTTTCTATATACCCAAGATTTCCTCCTCCTGTGTTGTTGTAGGCATTAAGCTGCTGGACCAGATCATACCATGTAGTAGAATATGCTGAATAGCTGCTTATGTTTATTATTTTCCCTGTACCATCAGAATAGATGATACTATAGCTTGAATATGGGAGGGGGTATGCCGGCTGTCCGTATTCATCTACCACCCTTGCAGTTCCGTATTCATCACCGTTTTTGCCTAATACTTTGCCGCTTGATGAACTGGAGTTAAGCTTTGCGTACATTGAGACGGTTGCATTTGTGAGATACAAGGTTATGCTATATATATAATTGGGCTTCTGACCTATGCTCCCGGTGCTGAAGCTGCTTTGCTGCCTAGCAAAGCAGTAATATCTGTCATCCCCATTCCATATGAAAGGGTTGCAATTTGGGTCTCCTGTATCAAATCCCCATGTGTTAGGACCGCACTGCTGGTTTTCCGGTTCTACGCCACCTGTCCACCAGTTGTGGTATGTACAATGTGACCAATACGTCATCGCATAGGCGGGACCATTCTGCGAGGCATAGTATCCTATCTCTTCCAAAGAGCTTGATATTTGCCCTGATAGTTGCGAATATTTTGTAGAGTTGTTTGAAGGGCGGTTTATAATTGTACTTTGGCCAACTGCATCAAATGTCTCTGTGAGGTTCTTCTTTATTGATCCATTCGATGATGTTAAAGTAAAATATAACGGTAGTGCTATGTCCCCAGAATGAAGAGGCATTATGGCGAAGGAGAGTACTCCAAACCCGTTGAATTGCTTTGATATTTGATTTGGGTACTCAGCAATCCCTTGGACTGCCGGCAACTCAACATTCGCAGTTATGTTACCTGGCCCTGCAACTATCAGGTATCCTGTTGCTGTTTTATTTACAGTAGTTAGGTTTGGGAATATGACATATGCGGTTAGTGTATTTGCAGCATGCTGGATGACCGAAGTTATGTTATAGCCATGCTCAGCTAGCATGCCGCTATAGATTTGCTTCTGAACGTGAACAAAATGCACATATGCAGCCACTACAGTAATTGAGAGTGCTGCTATCGCGGCAGTTATCAGTAAAAACTCTGTACTTGATTGTGCGTTTGCATTCATTTGAATACACCTATATAATACAATTTAGTTCTGATTGCAACTATTCTGATGAAAGAGTATGTGTGATTTTCTGGAAGTGGAAGCATTCCAATTGCATAGTTACCTTGCCCGAGATAGTGGTTTAGTATAAACTTTGCAGCGGAGTGGTTTGCGCCAGTCTCTTTTATGAGATTTACAGCCTCCTGAAGTCCGGCGTTTGCTGTGATCGTAGAAAGGGCGGAAGAAAGGGAATCGTCAACATTCCCATAAAGAGTTACAGTCTGGCCTACAAATGCTGCAAAGAGAGCAAAGAAGGCAACGGCTCCCACCAATGTGTCAAAACTAGATAGCATTCCAAAAAATTTTGCTCTGT
>JAKASM010000037.1 GCA_021819045.1 Microcaldota archaeon
TTCTGAAGAATGAGGCAACATCTACAAGAACCGCTTCTGCCTCCATCTACTCATCCAACACTTTCATGGAAATTCTTAAAGAGTTTATTTAATCGTATTACTCGCGATCCAGGAAAGGTACTCCATACTTCCGAAGATATCTGTCACGGTTATCTCTGGGAGCGCGTATCGGGACATGCGCTTTATCTCCTTTTCAACTTTTGCATATACCTTTCTCTGGCTCTTTATGACCAACAGCCATTCCTTTGAGGTTTCGACCTTGCCTTTCCAGCGATAAGTACTGATTATCGGCCCTACAACCTGCACGCACGCAGCAAGCCTCTTGGCAACAAGCGTATTCGCCATACCGGTTGCGTGCCTCTTGGTGGCTGTTGTCGTAAGTATCTGCACATAGCGGTTCATATCCAACACTTTCATGGAGATTCTAACTTGTTATTATTTTAAATAATGCTCTGGGCGTCAGCGCCGCATCAACAGACCTGAAACCCATTTTCTTCGCCCATTTATTATCCGCCTCTAGTTTACGCAGCACATGATCTCTTTGCGCTTTCGTTGCGCCGTAGGTTTTGCCGTGGATTTTGCTAAACTTCCCCCTTGCCCTCTTGTGCAAGCGCGACAGAATCAGCTTCGTGTCGGCGTTCAGCCAATACAGCTCTTCGAAGAGGGGCATAACCTCATCAAGGTTCGCAGCATCGCTAAATGCGTACAATTCCCTGTGCTTGTATCTCATTAGCTCCCTTTTCAGCGCGTTTGTATTCCATCTCCAGTCAAAACCCTCTCTCTTGGCCCATTCGGATTTTGTAGGCTTGCCTCTCGGGTTTCCCTCAGTGTCAACCCATATGCCAATTCCATCTGTGCTTCCATCAAGGACGTTTTTGCCATGCTTCTTGAAGTATTTTAGGAGGGTGGTCTTGCCGCTCCCAGACACCCCAGCAATTAATACGAGCCGATGAGTACGCTTCATATCCCAACACTTTCATAGAAATTCTAAAAGCGTTCTAACCTATAAAGTTAAATTGTGCATGTTTGCATCAGCTTCTTGCTCAGCGTTTATTATGAGAGCCATGAACCCACCGTTGATATCACTATCACACAAAAATCTACTCCATATCCTCTCCATCGCTTTCACTTCGTTCGGATGAGTTAATTCAATTATGCTCATTATCTTAATCCAATGCCCTTTCAAACTAGGATTTCCATTAATTAACTCTCTAACCCACGCTCTGTATTTCCGTTCTAGCTCACTTATTGCCACCAAGCACATCACGCATTAAGTTTACTTTAGTAAAAATATATATACTTTACTATAATCATGCGGATCTTATCCTTGATTTGAAGAATTCCTCTGCGCTTTTATTCATAAAATAGACATAGACCCCTTTATGTGCACGTGACATTAAAACTCTATAAACATTTTTCATGTGATTGGTAAATTTTGATTTATCTCTCTTTGCCGCTGGGTCGTGGGACTTTTCCGGTATACCAATCCAAGTTTTATTTTCTCTATCATAAATAAAATCATCCCCGACTATTACACCTATGTAATCAAATTCGAATCCCTGTGAAGTATAAACCGTACCCACTTGTTCTATACCTTCTGGGAATGTTGGCCACTTCCAGAAGTTCTTCTTATTCTCCCAAGGCATTTCAAAATCGCCTATCTTAACATCATTGACCAACGTACCATCTGGCCTCGGTGGGCTCCATTTCCAGCAGAAACCAGCCACAATTCGAGCTGAATTCTGTTTTTCTTTATTTTTCTGGTAAATTGCATCCCTCAGCGCAGCCGGCGAATCAAATATCTTGAACTCAATTGGCTCATTTTTATCTAGAAGCCATATATCTGATGGTGTAATATCTAATGTGTTATCTAGCCATTGCATATACGTCTCTGAGCCTCCGCATCTAAACTGTGTCATCAATTCAAATTCAATTATCTCAGCATTAAACTTTTTGGCTGATTCTTTTATTAATTCTACATTTCCGACTTCATTTGGTCTAACAATCTGATGTTCGTCAAGGAAAAATACGGATAATCTAGAAGGCCTTATTATATCGTCGACCTGCGGGGCATCAGACTTCAAATTTGCTGGTACGCCATAGTCTTTGCTATTTTTCCTTAATCGATGTGCCTCGTCGCAGATTAGAACATCAATCTCATTTTCTTTATGATGTGTAAAGCTGAAAAAGTACTTGAATCTATCTTTAGCTCTGCTTCCAACTACACTTTTTAGCGTCTTAGTGAAGGTAGCCGAGCCCGTGATATAGAAAACCTGCTTTCTAGCCTAAACCAATGCCTTGCTGAGGCTTAATGTCAGGATTGCTCGTGTGCCTGCAGATCGCGTAATAGACTAGCCAGTAGCCCCCATGCTTTATGCTTTTCCCAACGCTTGGACTTGGCCCGTTCATGTCGATCGAGTGGGCGTCGACCCTGTTCTCTTTCTGGAGCTTGCTGAGCGCGTCGCTGAACGCCAGCTCGTGCTGCCCATTGCCCTCCTCGTCTGGCACAGTGCCGTATATCCCTAAGTAAATCTCCTCTTCTGTATAGGCGTGCTCCTGATGGCTTTCCAGGAAGTCCAGTATCATAGGCGGCATCTGCCCAGCCAGCTCTTCCCTCTTAGCCCCATCTGCCTTGAACTTGGCTATCTCCCTCTCTCTTACCTCGCGCCCGCGCCTCTCTATGTCATCCAATACATCCATTCTTATTGGCATGATGTCACCTACGGTGTTTTGCTGGCTAAGTATTTATGCGATTTGGAGATTTTGCTTTACTTCACTGCATCATACAATTCATGGAAGAATTTCTTATCGTTCCTATTCGCAGGCGCGACCACAAAACACAGCGGAAGTTCTCTTTCTGCGTCTGCAATCATATGCAGTTTATATCCATAGACAAAGGCATTTGCTGTACTTTTATTAGCGAACTGTTCCTTTTTCGATGGCGTTCTATGTCCTAATCTTGCTTCTAGATCGTTCTGTGAATGCGCGGATACATCAGTGCTGTCCTGTGCCATCAGTCTAACTTGTTTACCTTTCATAACCTGAGACGTTAAAAGTTCGTGGAGATCCTCCATTATTTTAGTTGCATGTTTTCTTACCTTGGAAAAGATTGTGAAATCAAAATGGCGTTTGTATCCTAAAATCTCTCCTAAGACGTCATTTGATAGGAATTCTGCCAGGTCTCTATCTGTTAGCACCTTAATCTGTTTTACAATCAATGCAACAATATGTTTGGCGTACTTTCGCGTATGCCCGTGCCTCTGTACAACAACTCTGGCAGCTGCCAGAACCTCATGTATTTTAGTTTTTAGGTCATCTATATTCACTGGATCGCCTTGACGCAGGGGATTTACAGTCGAAGAGAAAAGAGAACCTGCGTTCAAGGTGTTATATAAACAGAACTATTTTAAGATTTCAACAGCCTACAAAATCACCAAACACAATAGGGGAAGCTGCCACTCCGCTTTAGAATACGCCCCAATCCAAGAGTGGTAGCCGAATGATTTTCTGCGCACAGCATAAATCTGTCCATAAACTCCATATTCTGTCCAAAAACCCAGAGTTTATGAACAAAGTTCAAGGAGTGCAAACGCTTAATAATATAGTCTCAAAATTTGTATTGCTTTTATGGTTAACGTTCTGATCTCAGGGGGTGGCGTAAAGTCTGACACAAGGCTTGCCAAACTAATAGTTTCGCTTATTCCAAGGAATGGAAGATTACTCTACATACCAGTTGCAATGCCGACAAACAAATACAGTTTTGGCCAATGCTATGACTGGGTGACTGCAATATTCAGGCGCTATGGACTTGTGAGAATTGATATGATGACAGATCTTAGTGACAGAAAGTATGAAGACATTGCAAAATATTCCGCGGTTTTCATAGGCGGTGGAAACACTTTCCATCTATTGAACTTGATAAGAAAAACTGGCTTTGATCGCTTGCTTATAGAGTACATAAAAAGCAATAAGCCAGTCTATGGCGGCAGCGCAGGAGCCATACTACTTGGTAAGGATATAGGCACAGCCTACTTTGGCGGTGATGCTGACAAGAACGAGGTTGGAATAAAGGATTTAAAGGGATTAAATTTTGTAAAAGGTTATTCGATAGCTTGCCATCAAAATAAGAAAAGCGATGTGAATGACGCAATGAGGTATTCGGTCAAAACTAGAATACCCACAATATCCCTTCCAGACGGAACAGGCTTGCACGTCAAGGGCAAAAGAATACTTGTAGTTGGGCCAAACTCTGCCACTGTCTTCAAAGGAAAGACGAGAAAAGTATTCAAAGCCGGTTCTCTAATAATATAAAAAGCCTGGCGTGGCTAGAGCTGCATTCATCTTTGAGGATCATTGGTGTGCCCTTTTCGGCAGCTTCTGCAGGTCCTCAAGCCTCCTGCAATCATCGCATCCATATAGGCCCTTCGGCGGCCCTTCCATGGAATATATTTTAAGAGCTTTCCCCATCAGTGCCTCTATTTCTCCAGTGTCCTTTCTTACCCTGCGTAGGTTGGGCTTGAACGGCATATCAAAGCCGTAGCCGTTGACGTGCTCCCTTGAAAGCTCCTCAAAGCCTTCTGATGGCGGCTCAAAATAGACGAGGTAGAGGGATTTCACACCACCGAGTAGGAGCGACTCGGCTATATAGGCGTAGCCGTTCAGCTGGATCTCATACATCGGAAAAAAGGAATCCTGCCTGTCGGTATACCTTGCCGTTTTGTAGTCTACTATTATTATGTCGCCATCAGTTGACCTAAAAATCTCATCCGGAATCCCAGTAAGCCTAACGCCACGCCTTTCCACAAAGAAGCCCTTTGGAATGCTGATTATGCTATCTACATCGCCGATGCCCTTCAGCCATTCAGGCAGGCTGCCGGTCCTCTCAAAGTGGTGCTTAACCATCCTCTTTGTATAGGTGTCTATAGAAGAGAATATTCCTGGGAAGCCTCTCTGGTACGGAAGCTCCATGTGCCTTTCTATCCAAAAGCACCGCGGGCAGAACCCGTCCATTTTCAAATTCCCAAGGTCCTTGGCTGATATTTTAAGGGAGTACACGTTTTTACACTCCTGCTTTTAGCTTTAAAGCACTTTTGGTGCACCCAAATAGACCGCCCGGGCTGTTTCGCATGAAGCTGTCAGCATTCAGGAAACAAGGCAGCGTAGGGTGGCGCATCTCTGACATCCTCCCACGAATAAATT
Organism: Microcaldota archaeon; assembly: GCA_021819045.1. Next base: position 5,200 of record JAKASM010000037.1, read on the forward strand.
CTGTGGGGTTCCCGCTATGGACTGATAAATCTCAGAAAGCCTTTTAGCTATGGATACATGTATAATTTTGCATTCTTTTATTGGCTACCTCATTCGTTCAAATTTGATACCTTTATACCATGGTGGTTCTCCATGT
>JAKASM010000038.1 GCA_021819045.1 Microcaldota archaeon
TATGTGACCATAGCAACAACAATTGCTCCCTGCTCTTTTGCTACCTGCGCGGCAACGTGTATGGCTCCTCCTCCGGTCCCGCCTCCCATTCCTGCAGCAAGGAATACGAGTTGTGCGCCATTAAATGCCTCTTCTATAAGGTGCCTGTCGATCTCTGCAGCCTTTGCTCCTACTGCGGCATCACCTCCGGCTCCGAGACCCCTTGTCAGAGCTTTTCCTATAAGCAGCTTCTTTATCCTATCATCTATAATTTTGAAGTGCTGGCCATCTGTGTTTACAGCAACGAATTCGGTGCCTTTTACTCCAGCTTTAAGCAGTCTGTTGACAATGTTGCACCCCGCGCCTCCTAATCCGCAGGTTACAATCTTTATTTCAGAAGAGCTGAAACTGTCTGCTGTAGTCTGGGCATTTGCACTGCCCTCTCTTGGTTGTCCCAATAGGTCGCTTACAAGGTCGTTCATCTTATCGCCTGTTAGCCTTCTCTAATAAGCTTTAAAAGCCTTATGCTTTTTGCTTTGATAGTAGTAGTTTAGCTAATATGCCCCTCTGCAAGCTAGAAATTTTGTTTATTTTAGTAAAATCAGTTTATCTATGTAAAAAAAATATACCAAGATAAATAAATTTCCTATAATATCAATGCAGCCCTAAACACGCGCCGTATAATTATACAATATGCTTCCAGTCGCATTCATTACTAGGAACTGAGACTCATCAGCCCCAAGCGCTGTGTAATTTATCAGCCATACATTATTGAATGTTTCATTTGTGAATGGAAGCCCGTTTAGCAACGAGTAGTGTACTGCATGAACCCTCACATTCTGGTACCCGTACGTTTCAACATATCTTAACACTGCCGGGAACGAAGCATTGTATGATTTGGCTATTGCCACTTCAGGTGATGTTATTAGATATGTATAATATGGCAGACTGGTCTGAGACAGCCCGTATATTATGCAGCCCTTAGTGTACAGGTTGGCCACTGTCGGAACAAAGTTAAATGCCGGGTATGTATATTCGTCAAGGTAAACCGTCGGGCAAGGGCTTGTTGCATTATATACGAGGCTCACAAATATATTCCAGCTTGGCGAAGATGAATTTGCCTTACTTGTATTTACTATAGTGACTGTTGCATTAGGATAGGACAGCTGCAGGTCGTTTAGGACCGCCTGCCCTGCCTGAGCTGCAGTAAGCACCCCCGGCTTGCCTATAGTATACCTGTAAATAACTATTGCAGAACCGAATATTATTATCAAAATGAGGGCAGCAATCGCAACCCTTCCTAACAGCTCCATAATACCAGCAGAATAATCCTAATGCAATATTATAAACCTAACTGGTATTGGCGCATACTCAATGTGTGCGTATTGGCTAACTCTTCTCTGATAAGAAAAGCAGAACCGCTTTTGCGATAAGGAGTTTATTCTTTGCCTGTTCCCAGACTATGCTCCTATCTCCGTCAATCACATCAGCGGTAATCTCCTCGCCCCTATGCGCAGGCAGGCAGTGCATTACCAAAGCTTTCGGGGATGCATAGGATAAAGCCTTGCTATTCAGCTGGTAAGGTGCAAAAAGCTTCCTCCTCCTGTCAGCATCAGCTTCTTCCCCCATGCTCACAAAAGTGTCAGTGTAAACTATATCAGCATCCTCAAGCCCTTCCTGGATAGATTCATAATAATGCCATACCTTGCTGTACTCTCTGGCTTTATTGAAGTATATTACATTAGGGCTGCATTCCTTCGGTCCCACAAGCGCTACCTCAGCACCCAGTTTAGCCGCGGTTATCATAAGCGAATTGGCAGTGTTGGCTGCAACATCCCCGATAAATGCAATTTTAAGATCCCGCAGGTTGCCGAAATGGTGCCTTATCGTATACACATCCGTCAAAGCCTGTGTTGGGTGCTCCAGATCGCTCAGGGCATTTATTACAGGAGAAATAGAGTTTGCAGCAAGTTCAGCAATATCAGAATGCTTGAACATCCTTGCAGCTATGAAATCGCAATATCCGCTAAGGACCTTCGCCGTGTCAGCTATGGTTTCACCACGCTTCGCCTGTGAGGTCTGTGCATCTATGTATATAGGTGAACCACCCAGCTGTATTATTGCTGTTTCAAAAGAAACTCTCGTCCTCGTCGATGGCTTTTCAAAAAACAACGCAAGCGTTGAGTGCTCTTTAAGCGACAGCTCTGAATGCCCACCCGCAAGGCTGTCAGCAATATTAAATATCTCATTTATCTCTTCACGTGACAGGTCTTCAGAGCTTACAAGGTTCATTTAGCCACCGAAAATCGATCCGACGCCAGCATTTGCACGCTCCTCCTCCTCGTTTACTATAGAGATGAATTTTTCCTCCGCTTCTTTAGATGCCCTTTTTACAGTCTTGAAGTTTTTAAGAAGCTTTTCCCCAGCTAATCTTAGAAAATCATCATTCGCTTTAATATAGAGATAATATTTGCCATCTGGCATCCCCAGCGCCCTCCCATCCCTTAAACTGTATTCCTGCCTTGCGAATATCACATTGGCAAGTTTATCATCATTAAGCTTCTTTAGCTCCTCTTCGCCCAGCGACTTATCTAGATATGGGTCATACTCAAGAAATTTCTTAAAAGCCTCGACCTCTGAGGAATCAATTTCATATACTGCTACAGGCAAGATGAATCACACTTTGATGAGCCTTGCATTAATGCTGCCTTCCCTTCCTGGCCTGTTTATTACCTCTGCTTTTCCTGCCTCTGTATTTATTATTGTACCTTTTGTTATTATGTTCTGCCTTGCAAAGTTCCTATTATCTTTTGATTCAAGTACTCCAGTTATCTTTGTTTTTTTGTACCCTCCTTCCGTAAGCAAATTAGCAAATCCGGCGCCCTTTAGCACCTTCTTCACCAAACCTCCACGCATTCTATGCGCTCTTAATACGTTATCGCCTGACATCTTTGTAGCTGAAAAATAGCTACCTATTTCTGCCCGTCTCTTGTCTCTGGACTTTATAACCTTCTTTCCGTTTCCAGTGCCTTTAGTGTTAGATTTCGTATGTATTTGTACTCCAAACTGGCTCATCATATCACTAAATAATATAAAATAAGCAGTTTAGATGATGAACTAAACTATTTATAGTTTTCCTTTATTGAGGCTTTGTTGATTAAGTCTTACTTTACCAACAAAATACTTCATTGCCCGCACGCCCAATCGTCCAGGGTGCGTTTGGTTTGTCCCTTTCTGAGCATGTGCTCTGGAGGAGGATGAGAGCACCCCCTTAGTTGTACTTTGGTGATCGGGGAATTGCCATCTTTTACTACCGTACTTACATGCCACTGGTACTCAGGATTTTTTGAAGTGCGCTTTCTAAGCTCGGTAAATGTGCATACGGACGGAAATCCCGCATTTTCTAGAACCCGATAGAGCTCATTCAGCTTACGAACATTGCTAAAACCTTCAGCATAAATGAATATGCTAACATCAGGTATATCTCTATCTGGCGCACCGGCTATAAGCCTCAGATATCCAAAAGGGGTCACAGTAAAATTAATACCTGGGTCCGTATTATATTTTTTAAAATCAGCAACCCTGTGCAATATGACCGGCACATTACTTACAGTGCTCTCATAATCTGCTCTCATAAATTTACTAAAGCGATTAATGGGCTTCGCATCCTGTATATCTATATAAACCATATACAAATTTGCGATTCAGAGATATAAATACGTTGCCATTCGGCATCCAGATAGGTATTTATATTATAGATTATTATTTTTTAATGGGTAAATGGCAGCAATTAATGACTTCCTTGCTCTCGATATGAGAGTAGGGAAAATAATTGATGTAGCGGACTTGGAGTCCCGCAAGCCAATGTATCGGTTAAAGATAGATTTAGGAGAGCTGGGCGTAAAGAACATTGCCGCAGGCATAAAAGAAGCATATTCCAAAGAAGAGCTCATAGGAAAAAATGTCATAGTCTTGGCCAACATAGAATCTAAAAAGATCGCAGACTTTTTATCTGAAGGCATGATACTGGCCGCAGAAGAAGGAGGTAAAATATCTCTCATTCTGACTGATAAAGAAATGCCTTCTGGTAGCAAGGTGAGATAATATGCCAGAGAAACATAAAAGCGAGATTAATAAAAAAAGTAAAGAAAGCTTGGAAAAAGAAACTGCAAAAGCAATTTTAGAATACGGTATAGTTACAATCATGCCTGTAAGGGAGCTTACTTTGTACATATGTGTGGTAGAGTCATTAATAAGAGAGAACAATGCCATCCCAGAAAGCCAGAAATCCGGACTCGGCAAAACTATAGAATTCTTAAGAAGAAGAAAAGGTGAAGAAATAGAAAAAGCTACACTAAAATGGACCGGCACAGTTGCAGAGTTAATGCCTACCCCTGCAGAATGCGCAAGAATAATAGAAGCCAACTTCCTTGATATAGATAAGTCTTCAGGAGAAGCCAAAGCAATACTCAATAACCTTGACACAAGAAACCCACTATTAAAGCAAGGATTATCGGCGCTACTCAATACCAAATGGTTGGCAGACCTATCATTAATATCTGGAATAATTACGAATGAGGATTATCCGCTAGAATACAGATTGCCTTTAGTGAGGGCTCTTATTTATGTCGAAAGCGGAGATGCAGCCAAGATAAAGCAAATCATAAACCGCGGAGGACTGGGCAAATTGCCCTCCGAGATATTGGAAACAACAGAGTTAAACATCTATCTCCAGCTTCTAGTACATTATGAGTTTTTGATGAACGAGAGCAAAAATGCGGTAGAGGCTTACCATGCCCAAGAAAAGATTAACGAAATAAGAGAAAACATAAGGTGGCTGAGTGATAGATTAGGCGTTAGGGTCACTGCACAAGCAAAACTCCAAGAAGGATTGCAAGACATCCCTACGGATGAAGATGACCGACTGCAGAAAAGCCTAAAAGAAATACTAGATGAAAGAATGTCAAGCCACAAAAGGTTTGCACATTTAGAGCAGAACCTGATCAGGTTCACCAGTATCATGATGGACCTGCACAAGAATCCACCAGAAAGGCAAAGTGGCGAGGATAATATTACATGGCTACTCAGGTCGCATTATCAAGATCCTAATAATTGAAAATTGAGTGAGCGTATGCAATCAAAGCAGTCTATCATGCAAGGTAACGAAAGGTTTCTGTCAAAAGCGAACAAAAAAGAACTACCCGCCTTGCATTAGCTCAACATCCAAAAGCAATAGTGATCTCATGTTCTGATTCGAGAGTTTCACCAGAAATAATAGCAGCGGCGAATTTGGGAGAATTTTTCGTAGTTAGGACCGCAGGCGGCATACTCGATGATGCTGCA
>JAKASM010000039.1 GCA_021819045.1 Microcaldota archaeon
AAACTCCATATTTCAGCTTTGTTTAAAAAGTCCAAATCTGTTTAAGAAGTAAGTTTATTGTTTAAAAAGATAGGATAATAGATTTTTAAGGCTTCTCAGAGCTATTAGCTTATGCACAGGCAGCCATCGAAGTTCCGCTTATTAGAAGCATCATTACGAGGGCTAGGAATGCGAGCAGAGGGAGCCTGAGCTTCTGTGTTTTCATCTATACCATCCTGATTGCAGCTATGACCTTCTCATCTATGTTAATGCGCCTAACTATAAATCCAGCATTTTCAAGTTTTTGTTTTATTGGTTCTGTCCCTTTATGGCATTCGACAATTATCTCTCTGAATGCCCGAAGCACATTATCATTTGCTGGGAGAAGTATCTCATACTCTCCACCCTCGCAATCTAATTTTAATACCCCATCTTCAATCTTATTTTTTTTTACTATATCCTCAAGCGTCAAAATCCTTACTTCCTTCCCGTTTTCAAACTCCATTAGAGATGAACTAGCATCAGCAACAAAGGCTGGTGGTATTTTTATAATCTTATTTCTAACACCAACCCCTTCATTTTTTAATTCAATCACCATCTGAAGATGGTTAAGGCTAATATTTTCAAGGGCTTCTTCATAGAGATTGGGGTAAGGTTCATAAGCAAAAACCTTCCTTGCTCCATTCACTGCGAAATAAATTGGAGTATCTCCCATATTCGCTCCGATGTCAACAACCTGTCTGTCTTTGAAATCAAGAGAACCATACTGCCTTGCTGTAACTAACTGAGTATGCAACATTTCTATAGCCCATAAAGCTCTTTCTCTATTTGGAAGGAGGAAAAGGAGAATTCTTCCCTTATCGGAGAGCTTTAGCAGGTATTTACTTCCATCGCTTGAAATCTTCAATGTTGCACCTTCTTTATAAATTATTTCGGTGGGTTGCCCTGTTAATTTGAATCTTGCTACTTTCCACAGGTCATTTGTTATGGAATTGATGTATAATATATTTTTTATAAAGTTCATCTCAATTCACCACACTGAAGCTTATATTAAATGACCTCTCTTAATTGAAATGCCCTACGCTTATGTCCTCTTCTGGTATTGATATGTGCTTTATCCAGTGTATTGTGTTTTGCAATCTTAAGTTTTCATTATTTACTCTTTTAGCTACTTCAAACGCCTTTAATTCATCGCTTGATTTATCTCCAATGTTGAAGAACAGCGACCCTTTTTCCTTAAGGACTCTCTTGCAAGCTTTTCCGAACTCTGTCATCCAGTTGAAATAGTCCTCAAATTCCATGTCATCTTTGTGCGAGTTATATTCTACTCCAATGTTGTAAGGCGGGGAAGTAATGATTATGTCGATGCTATTTTGCTCAAGCTCCTTCATTCCTTTTATGCAATCAATCTTGTAAATCTCGTTTAGCTTCATTAAACCACTTCTAAGAAATTAGGCTCTATGCCTAACTCATTCATCTCTTGGATAAGCACACATATATTATGACATAAAACCTTTAATAGCACTTCGTTTACCTGTGCAATTTTATCCTTGCTTCTTACCAAGTCAGTGAATTTCGCCTTTATCATATTGTTGGTGCTTTCCACGTTAGACCTCAAATGATAATGTTGCAAGAATTCGTCTCTGCTATATACAAAATAATTGAGCATCCTTCTCCACAACTTTGACCTGTTCCCCTTGCTACTGCTGTTTCCCCATGGAGACGCATTGCTCTTGAATGGGATATATGCGGTTCCGCCGAGTTCACGAATCGCATTGTAGTTATCCTTTGAGTTATAGGCTTTGTCTGCCGAAATCTCTTCTATTACAAATCCGTTGTCGTGTGTCTTTTCTGCGAGAGGAATGAACTGAAGGCTGTCCGCACTATTTCCATCAAGAACTTCTACGCTTGTAATTATATTGGTCTTGACACCAGTGCAGATGTGAGCTTTGACCCACTGGTGCTGCTGCTTCGTTTTATGCTTCTCTTTGCAGTAGTCGTTGAACTTTGTGGTGCGAAATCCAGTGCTGTCTATTGCGAACCTTGTCTCCACGCTTCTTAGTGGCAAAGATGAAAGAGTAATAAGATTTTGCAGAAGAGGGGTTAATTGTTCTTCCCTCATGTAGTTGCTTACAGAGCTATAAGAACAGCCCTGCACTGCATAGCCCTTTTCTAACGCCAAACGCATATCGGTCATAAAGCGTCTTAGTGAGAAGGTTGTATAGACCTTCAAGGCAGAATTAAAGACCATGTCCGCAAGACTTAGTTTCGGTCTCCCGAAGCGATGTAGCGGCTCTTCTATTTCTTTGCATAGATTAGATAGCAGCTTCATAAACAAATCTTTCTCGTTTATCTGCGATGTATTGTAGGCAGCCCAATTTTGAGAATAAGACACCCTCTTCACTTCTAGTATTTTCTTCCCTTTTGAATCAAACCATTTCAATATCGTTATCTGAATTGCCAGCGCATGTTTGCATGGCTGGTTTCTAAGCTGGAAATCTGGGCATGTACAAGTAAAGGACTCTCCTCTTCTTTCGACCAAATAGCTTCCGTTTCCGCTCTGCGAAGGCACTACCCAACCCCTTTGTGTTCTGGTTATGCCTGATGCCATCACAATCTGTTCCGCTTTCGTTTTTCTCATATCCATGCTATCACTTTCCTATGTTCTTTACATATATATTATGGACATAGCATATATAAATACCTTTCGGTTTGGGATTGATTCTTCCGATAGCTTTATATATCTATAAGATATATAAGATATATATGGCACGACAGAAGAAGATACTTACTTTGCAGAGACCTATCGAATTTGAGGAAGTTATACAGAAAAGTGTAGAGACTTTTGGAACAGGTAGCGGACATATTTCAGGATTAGGAAGTTATGTTGGGCGAACCGCCATAATCATAATTCTGCCAAAGGGTGCAAAGTAATGAACTTTATAGTAGAATGGGATAATGAAGATGTCAAACTCATAGCAGAGATGAAAGATTTTGAAAACAATTGGAAGCACAAAAAGCCATGCAAGGAATACATCAAAAATAGATACTGCGTTCATCTTGAACAGGCGCAAAGCAAAAAGTTCAAAAGTCGAGTAAGGGCGCATCTGACAATGCTATCTTCTTTCTTCAAGTCCACACCATAAACGGAAGGGTTAAATAGTTATGTATAGCCAATATCTATTGAAGAACGTGAGGGTATGGCAAAGATACTACAAGGTTGGCTGAACAGGAGATATTTGCTTATGGCAAACCACTTCAAGACAGATACCTTTAATTTCAGCGACGCAAAGAAATTTATAAAAAAGAACTTCGGGGATTCAGACCAAATGATAAGCCTGATACTTTCAGAATTCAAAAGAGCGGGCTGGTTGAATGTTGAGATAGACCCACAGGATTCAAGGAAGAGGCGATATTCCCTAATTATGATGTATAACAAAGATGCACTTAACGACTTGGTCGCTGAGATAAAAAGTGAGAAACGTGAACGAAATTAGTATAGACGAAGTTGGAGGACTTGGAAGAAATACGAAAGTAAGAGCAATAATGCTTTCTGATACAAGGGTCGGTGATATACCTTTTCCTATGAGAATGATAACTGGCACAGACCTGAACCATGCACAAAAGGTAATCAGCGTAGACGATAGCCTGACAATACCTTTCATTTCAAAAGTCTATGGCATAAATAGGTCATATACCAAACCCAAGCTTGATACTATTGCAAAAGGAAAAAGCGGCTGGGAAACTGAGTTCACCCAAATAATCGCCGATGCGAAAAGAAAAGATGGTGTGCTTACGGCACTTCTCTCAAACATAGACCCAGCAATTGCAATAACAGATTCCCATGACGACCAGCTCATAATGTTGCAAGCTGGGCTTGATGTCGTTACTATCTTCGATAGTCGCCATATAGGAGACGTAGAACTTGCGGAGAGAATACGCAGAGACATAAAACTCATAAAGAACTTCGATAAGGAGAAAATTATTATCGTTAGGACTACATTGAGGCAACCGCTTGCACTACTTGAGAGGAAACTCGACTTGATTTTTGGTATAGAAGAGATAAGTGGTGTCTTCGTGCAATATGGAAACCCAGACTATGCGTATGCGAAGCTGGCTCTGCTAAGAAAATATGCCAGAAAACCAAAATGGATTCACATGTTTGGTATGCCAAAATGGGACACGGACAAAAAGACCTCAATGATGCACGCATTGTTGCCATTTTGTATAGACTCATTTTCACTGAGACGACCTAAGCCTTTCCAGCCAGACCATATTATAGAAGTCAAAAGGCTGAATTGGAGGGTGGGGGGGTATCTTGAATTCCCTAACGAGCACAGGCAGACCTATGAAGAAAGTCTTGATTGTCAAGTGGACTGCCCGCCAGAACATGAGAAGCGTGTCAAGGACATTCTTGATAAATACAGCCCAGAAGATAGAATCTCAGAAGCCAGAATCCATGAGGCATATGAAAGCCAATACGGATTCAAAGAAAGCAGAATCGCTATACTGACTGGTAAGACCGAGCTGTTCAAGCTTTATAAGGCAAAACCATTCTTGAGGGACTTCCTGCAAAGAGTAGAGAACATTGACCTCAGGATAAGACCGATAGGCTGAAGCTGTTTAAAAAGTAGAGATAATGTTTAATAAGTAGGACTTTTTAAACAAAGCTTGCAAGCCCTGCAAGCCCAAGCCCCTCGCTCCCCACGCTGGCTTGATGGGGATGCAGAGAAGGTGCTAGTTTTAAATATTTCTTAGAGTAGAGCTTATTGCAGTGATAAAATGCCGATGCCTGCACCGCATGCTAAAGAAGCCCCGCCCACGAACGAATCGCTGGAGCACCTCAGGGACGCAGTATACAGACTGGCTAGAAACCCTGCCGTAACCTTTGAACAGCTGGAGCCCTTCACCCGCCATCCTGACAAGGAGCTGAGGGCTATACTAGCGCTGAATACGCGCGATCCGAGAATACTGGAAATACTGTCCAAAGACAAGGAATGGGCGGTTAGGGAGGAAGTCTCGATGAACCACTGCAGGACCCCAGCCATAACAGAAAGGCTGAGGACTGATGAGAATCCCTCTGTTAGGTACCACATAAAGAATTCCGCCTGAAGCCCAAGATCGGTGTGTTGCTAGTTTATATATCATTTGAAATAGAGTTTAGTGCAGTGATTGAATGCCTGGCGGACAAGGACAAAAATCAGCAGAACCAGC
>JAKASM010000040.1 GCA_021819045.1 Microcaldota archaeon
CGCAGAGCATCCTTGCGTTGCCTTTCTGGGCGTATCAGTGCTGCCCTTGCATACATCCCTGTCTGCATGCAATCGGGACATGCTCTCATTCCGCATCTTTTGGATGGATGCGGAAACATTCCCTACTATGGATTTCGTGCCATAGCGCATCTCGTTTGGGCATATCGCATTCGACTCTGGATAGTCCCTTGCAGGACGTATTCCAGATATATGCGAGACCAATATCATCTTGTCATCGTCGAATCTTATATACTTTTCGCATTCATCCCACGATTGAACATCGTGGGCTTTCTGCTATACATTATGTAACTGAACCGTCAACGAAAACGCCAGCCCTGAACAATCCAGCTGTACAAGTCCTAAAACCGTAGCTTTCCGACAATGGGGATTTTCCACTTGAACAGCTGTTTTCTTCTACCACACCTCTTATCTTTACATCTTTTCTACCTATATCATTAGCTAGCTTGATTATGTTCTTGTTTTCAAATCTTTAGGTCCAACCTCTACCTAAAGAACTTCTGGGAATTTGCTTTCTCCTAGTCATATTTTATATGCTCATCGATATTTAAGTTTTACTATACAGCTTTTGAAGTTACAATAAGCATGCGATCGACGACTTTACAGCAAAAACTTGTTTCTAAATCAATAACAAAGATATATGCTGCTATACATTTAGCTAAGTCTTCATGGCGGTGTATAGCTGCTGGTCCATGAACTTGTATATGTAACCCCGGTAGGTACACCATTGTTGCCGTTACCACTATAATCGTTTGCATTGCCATTCAACGGCCACCATCCTACAAGGTTCTGCAGGTCTATCGGCGCGCCGCCTATGCCCTCACGATATAAGGCTTGTATGTCATTCGAGGACAACGAAGTGTTATAAAACTGGACGTTTGATAACTCACCCTCCATAGATTGCCAGTATCCTCCATCCGGAAAGCAGCCATTGTTACCGGCGCTCATGCCGCCCAGAAGTACTTGGTACGATGACCCATAGCTTCCCCCATTCGTAGGGAATGTTACTGTGCCACTGCTCCTTCCTTGGGAACTGCCATTTATGTAGAACTGCTCTGTGGTCGTTTCTGCATCGTAAGTTAGCGTCAGAAAGTACCATGTATCTGTAGTCACAGAAGACCCCTCTATGGGAGATATCGGGTAGGAACCAGCTAGAAAACTTCCCTTGTAAACTTCTATATTTTTGATACACCCTCCACTGTTCAGCCCATTTTCAAAAATTATAGATTGATTTTGTGTTTGTCCAGAGATTGAGTTTATATTCACCCATGCACTCAAGGTATATGAAGGCCTTGTCCATATTAGAGGCGAAATGGCGACGTACTCACTACCTCCTCCGAAGCTTGCAACGTACTGCGGCAGCTCGCCGTTGCATACGCCTCCAAGGTTTATGAAAGAGGTGGTGCCTGGGCCGTTAGGCCTGTATACCTGGCAAGAGCCAGGCTGCGCCCTAGGGGTGAAGTTTGCGCTGTTGAATACTCCCAAAGAGAAAAGCGCAACCATGACAATCGCGATAATGAGTATAGCCCATCCGTATGTCATTAGGTACTCCATTGCGCTCTGGGCCTTTACTGTGAAACTCACATATGTGTTTCTATTTTTATTTTTCTGCCCTGCAAAGCGCTGCTTTTTCATAGACTCAATACTTCTATTGTAAAAAAGCATAAAAATGGTGTTGTCAGCGTCAGTTTGGCTGAGTCCTGGAATGCCGCAAGATTGTGGAAGTATGATGAGAGATTTACACTCGCCTTCTTCAATGCCAAGTGCGATCGCCGGGATTTGAACCCGGGTCTTTGCCTTGGAGGGGCAAAGTCCTAACCAGGCTAGACTACGATCGCTCCGCTAAGTTATTTATCAAAAGATTATAAAAAGGAATAGAAAATGCGGGCTTCACAGCCCTATAGGCTCAGCCACGCTACATCTGTTTTGTTACCATCTGTCTTTCTCTGCTGCTATGATCAGTGCTGCTGCACCGAATCTCATTCTCCTCCTCTTTGCCTCCTTCATGGCTCTGAGGGTGTATTCTGCTGTTTTTTCTGCGAGAATGGATTTCAATGCGGTGCCCGCACTCTCGTCCCACTCCAAGGCTCCGGCTTCGCTGAAGACCTCTGCTACGTCACTCTCACTGAGAGCTTTAGTCGCTTTCTTCTTCACTCTGAGAGCCAGAAGCTCTCCCCTATCTCTTCCACTTCTCATTTCCCCCAACTCTTTAACTTAACTTTACTCTCTTCTCATCCCACGTATATTCATAGTGAAGAAATACATATTTAAAGGTTTAGTGGAACTTTCTAATATGCAATTGGAATATTTCCTAATTAATAGCTAAACATATAAAAATAATTTTATTTTAAGATGAACCTACGAATACAAAAAGTAAACTGATTGCTCTACGTAATTGATAAACAAACACTAATTTCCAAAATTCTATTCGTTATCGGTCTAAATCGCTCTCCAAAGGCTATTGAAATGATCTTTTAATGCTGATATTCTTCCAATGTCATATATAACTTCTATATGCTCTATGTTCTTCCTGGTTCCAGAATAAGTAAGATTCGCGCTTCCAAGTACTGCAGAACTGCCGGATATGTATAGCTTTTCATGTATGAACTTGCTATCCGATACTTTTACTTCAATCCTGTTCCTTAGCTTCGACGCCCTTTTTATCGCAATTGCGAGAAGTATCGCCACAATAGGCATTAGGAGAACTTCAAGGTAGTATAGCTTCAAAAAGAAGAATACAACTTCCAATATTATGAAGTATATTGCCGCTTTTATGTAACCAGAGCCAGCCCGGCTTCTTCGCATTAGCCTAATCGCATCAGAACTGACCACAGAATTGGATGTGATTACCCTGACGTGCCTCCTTCCAGATGCCCATATCAGCATTCGCGCATAGTATTTGTTTATATAAGGGCAGACTATTAGCAGTTCTGAGCGCGTTTTTTCTTTTATAAGCTTATCTATTTCCTTGTAAGTTTCATCTCCGCTGTAGCTTTTGCTCTGCTCGCCCATTCAATCGCTTACCTAGGAAGTCAATCTCTTAAATACTTTTGTTATACATATTAAGGCTTGTCTTGTAATAAATTATCCCGGAATCCAAAGCAGAAATGGTAGTGTAATGATTAATCTAAACGAGCGAGAAGAAAAAATATTGGAGTACTGGAAAACCAATAATGTCGAGGAATTGGTGCGGTCAAAGAACAGAAACGGCAAAAAATTCTATTTTCTTGACGGACCGCCATATGTAACCGGTGACATCGCAAGCCATCACATATGGGTGATCACTACAAAGGACATAGTCTTGCGTTATAAGAGGTACAACCACTACAATGTCCATGACAGGCCAGGTTTTGATGTCCACGGGCTTCCTATAGAGAATAAAGTTGAAAGAAAACTAGGGGTAAAATCCAAGGGCGATATAGAAAGCAAAATAGGCGTGGAAAAATTTATCCAGGAGTGCAAGAATTATGCAGAAGAGCAGATAAAAGAAGCTACAAAAATGTACAAAAGGTATGGATACTCAGCAAACTTCAATGAAACGTATATTCCACTAAGAAATGCATATATGAGTAAGGGATGGATGATATTCAAGGAACTGCATAAAAAAGGCCTCATCTATGCAGATCTGCAAGCCCTTGCTTATTGTCCGCAGTGCGGTACAGTATTGTCATCTCAAGGGCCAGAAATAGAGTATTCGGATGAGACGGATACCTCAATATTCGTCAAGTTCCCTGCAATAAAATCCTCTAAACTCCAATTGGACAAAAATACATTCCTGGTGATATGGACAACAACACCGTGGACACTGCCAGCAAATATGGCCATAGCAGCAAACCCCAAAGCGCGATATGTCATTGCTGAATCTAATGGAGAAAATTATATAATTGCTAAAGAGAGGCTTGATGCTTTTGTTGAAGCGACTAATACGAATGTTATAATCAAGAGGGAGTTTTATGGTTCTGAACTTGGAGGGCTTCAGTATTCCAACCCATTGGAAAACAAAATACCTATGCAAAGGAACTTTTCCAAATACCACAAAGTTCTTTTGGATGAAAACCTGGTGTCAATTTCCGAGGGAACAGGGTTGCTCCACGTCGCACCAGGGCATGGGCCTGAGGACTATAAGCTCGGGAAAGAAAACAAGATACCTATCTTTTCACCTGTAGACGAGCATGCGAATTATACAGAAGAAGCAGGAGCTTATAAAGGGCTAAATGTTCCTTCAGAGGCGAACCGCGTTATTCTCCACGACCTTAAAGAAGCTGGAAACCTCCTATTCCAAGGAGAAATAAAGCACACCTATCCGCATTGCTGGCGCTGCGGCAGCAAACTGATATTTAGAGCAACAAAGCAGTGGTTCATTAATGTAAAAAAATTAAAGAAAAAAATGCTCATAGAAAATAAAAAAATAAAATGGCATCCGGTCGTAGCGCAGAAATGGCAGGCAGACGCAATAGAAAGTTCTCCTGATTGGTGCATTTCAAGGCAAAGGTATTGGGGGACGCCGGTGCCGATATGGGTATGCGGCGGATGCAAATGTTTTGATGTGGTAGGCTCTATCGAAGAGTTAGCGGAGAGGGCCGGACTTGAGGCTGCGCCTCAAGACATCCATAAGCCACACGCTGATAATATTAAAATAAAATGCAGCAGCTGCGGCGAAATGATGCAAAGGATACCAGATGTATTCGATGTATGGTACGATTCCGGGGTGTCGCACACCGCAAGCCTTACAGACGAGGAATTCAGTGTGCTTTTTCCGGCAGATTGGATAACAGAAAGCAGAGATCAGATAAGAGGGTGGTTTAGCGTGCTGTTAAGGACTAGCGTAGGCGCGTACGGCCGGAGAAGCTTCAACGAAGTTAATATAGGCGGCATGATACTGGATGAGATAGGAAGGGAGATGCACAGGCACCTGGGCAATTCAACAAGTGCCTCGGATCTGCTTAAAATAGCATCTGCTGATGGATACAGGCTATGGAACTCCAGGCACCCGAGATGGCAAGAATTAAGGCTAAAGAAAAAAGAGCGAGAGGATGCGGACGGCGACATAC
>JAKASM010000041.1 GCA_021819045.1 Microcaldota archaeon
ACCCTTTAATTGTAACCTTATGATAAAAATCAGTATAAATGCATACGCAAAGCTTATTTGAAGTAAAGTGGACTCTGCGGGAATCGAACCCGCAACCTTCCGCTGTTTTGATGAAACTTTTTCTAAAAGTTTCCTTGCAAAGCGGACGCTCTACCATTGAGCCAAGAGCCCATTCATATAAGTATTAAAATTAGTGGTTTTTATGCTTTCTTGTTTTCTTCCTGATTGCCTTCTTTGCTTTCTGGGGTTTTCCTCTATTTGAATTCCCCGCTCTGCTTTTTACCGCACGCTCCGCTCTTTTCTTTGAGCTAGTACTTCTTGGCTGTTTATAAGTGCCTATTTGCATTGATTCCTTCTCGAAAGTGCTTATGTCATTGTATGTATTCCTGTTAGATGTCGCCTTGCTCAAGAGGTTATCTATGGTGCTCTCACTGACTATTTCGGAATCTTTTGAGGAATTAGAGAGTAGAACATTTTCTATGTCGCTTGTTTTTAGCATCGAGTTTATCGATTTCAAAAGCTTTATCTTCTCCAGTTCGCTTGAGTATTTTTGATTTCTCTTTGCCATTCTACCATTCCGTAATATAGGGAGTTGTCTTATCTGCAAAGCTATTTATTACTTCTGCACAGATTGGTAGCTGTCTAAATGCTATATGGAGTGCTCCTCCTTAAGCTCGGGAACCTTTGCATTGTACCTTTTTTCTGCGTATTCCTTGAAATCTTTTGATTTTGTTATTTCGCCGTGAACTATGAATATATTTTCAAGTCCCTTTACCTTGCTTACGAGGTTCTCAAGCTGCGGCCTATCTGCATGTGCTGATAGGTGGTGGGTTTCTACATGCATCTCAACTTTTATGTCTGACCCATTCAAATTTATGTGTTTGGTGCCTTCCTGCAGCATCCTCCCTAGCGTGCCTATGGCCTGGTAGCCTACCATAAGCATCTTGTTGGCAGGGTTGGAGGCGAGCTTGGAGAGATAAAACATTACAGGGCCACCTGAAAGCATCCCGCTGGTTGTTACTATTATGCTGCTATCTGTGTCATTTACTATCCTGTTCCGCATTGACTTAGTCTCTACCATTATGAAGTTCTTGCTTTTGAATGGATCATAATCGCTCATTAATATCTTGCTCTGCAGTTCTTTCCTACAGTATATTACATTATGCCTGTATATTCTCAGGGCTTTGCTTATCATCCCGTCAACATATATGGGCACCTTCGGAAGAACTCCGGAATTCATGTAGTCATCGAGCAGAAATAGAACTTCCTGCGCCCTGCCTACAGCGAAGCTTGGCACAATCACCTTACCTCCGGTTGTTATTGTATTTTTTATGCTCTTCATCATCTCAGGGCTCACTCTCTTCTCTCCTGGAAAAACATCAGTAGTTGCAGCGTATGTGCTCTCTGTTATCAGAGTGTCGCCCTTTAAGTTCCTTATTTCTGCGCCTTCGAGCAGCCTTGTTCTTGACAGGTTTATGTCACCTGTGTAGATTATACTATTTTTCTGATCCCTTATCTCTATAAGTGCACTGCCGAGTATGTGACCAGCAGGTATAAATCTTACCGATAAGTCCCTAAATCTGAATTCCTTTCCATAGTCAACCATCTTAGCGTGCTTTACCATCTCTTGCATTCCCTTCTTGCTTACCCCGACAGGGTTTGATATCCTGAGATAGTCGCTTATCAGCACATTGCCTAACTCTACAGTAGGCTTTATCGCGAAATAATTGCCTTTATATCCAGAAGAATATATGTGGGGTAGGAAACCTATATGGTCGAGATGGGCATGGCTTATGAATATGCCATCTATAGATTCAAGCTGGCTGTGGCTTATCTGCGGGTACTCTATCTGCGAGCCGAGCTTTATGCCGGCATCGAGAAGTATATTTGTATCTTTTGTGCTCAGCATTATGCAGCTTCGACCTACCTCTCCTGCTGCACCAAAAAAAGAAATTTTCATATTAACACTTTTCATCAATTTGATTGCCCAGTATTCTCGTTGGAAG
Source organism: Microcaldota archaeon (assembly GCA_021819045.1). Next base: position 2,007 of record JAKASM010000041.1, read on the forward strand.
TAGGAGCTGCTTGCGCTTTCTTGCTGTCTTTTTTCTTTATTACTACTATGTCTTCTAGGTTTATCTCCTGCTGCTTCTGCTGGGTTTTTTGCTTTTGCTGTTGCTGAATCTTCGGCCTCTTTTTCTCTACACCCAGTATTTTCCTTATTGAATAATATAATTCATCTAGGTTCTTGTCTAATCCATTAATCTCCGTTATAATTGAATTAAGTAGAGCCTGAATGTCTACGATATCCTTTTTAACTAGCGCAATTTTTCTCTCTTTTCTTATATATTTTAGCTCTTCTTCTATTTGGGAATTTATTTCATTGATTTTTCTTATTAGGAGCTTCTCCTGCGGAAGCGAATGCGCCTCTGTAGATACCTTGAATTCAAGCATGTGCCTTTGCCTTTTAAGTTTTGCTATGTCTGGCATTCTGCCTGCTGTCTTTTTTTCCATTTCTGCAAGCTTGGATAGCGCATCCAGCTCTGATGTCTTATAATTAAGCCTTCTCTGGGCGTCTTTCATCTTACCGAACATTTCCCTTCTTTTTTTACTGAGCGCGTCTATCTGCACTCTTAACTCTTGGACCTTAGGGTCAGTTGAATTTTTTATCATGCTGCCAAGAGTGTTTGCAGTTTGCACTTTATCCTTGGCTTCGCCACCAATGCTCCCTGCAGTTTGAGTTATTTCTGAACTTTGCTTCTCATCCTTTTCTTCTGGCAGTAAATCGCCTTTGTACAATTAGCTCATTTATGATTGGCTTGAATTAGCTTTTATTTGCAATAACCTCTCCGTATACATTTAATAACATATCTGTAGTCTCCTTTACAGAGTAGCGTTGTATGCTTTCCACTGCATACCTGTAAGACTTCAGATTATTTATAACCTTCTCTATTTTGCGCGCACATGAAATCGGATTATTTGGGTTGAACATCTCTCCATTTTTGCCAGGTTTTATAATCTCTGCCATTGTAGGATAATTCGCCACGACTACCGGTTTTCCTGATGCTAGCGCCTCAAGGACAGTTATTCCTTGGGTTTCAAATGTAGAAGGCGTGCAGAATACATCACAGGCAGAATAATATCCTGGAAGGCTTTCTTCCTCTATGAACCCTACAAAATTGATGTTGCGGAGTTTTTTTGAATAGACCATTTTTCTGAGATCGTGGAGGCCTGGACCGGTTCCTCCTATCACAAACGTAATGTTGCTTCTTCTTAATATCTCTGCCGCCTTTACCAGCACATCCAACCGCTTCTCCTTGCTTATACGCCCGACATAAAGGACGATCTTGTCTGTTTTGCTCTGCTGAAGCGACTTCCTGAGTCTTGCTGGAGGTTTCCTGGGCTTGAATTTTTTTGTATCTACGCTATTTGGCACAACAACAAGGTTGTTTATGCCGTTCCTCCTTAGCACCGCCTCAGCGGAGTATGTTGGTGCTATTACCGCATCGGATTTGTTGAAAAAGAACCTTGCATATGGCCACGAGTATTTTACCATGAGACGCTGCCCTATTTTATTAGACATGCCATACTCTTTCAGAACTTTCCTACTTGTAAAGAATGTGTGAAAAGTGGCCACAACTGGCAGCTTATTCATTTTGGCTATAGCAAGACCTGACAATCCCATTGTGAAAGGGGTATGAAGGTGTACTATGTCCGGTTTTATGGAGTTAAATTTTGCAGATAGAGGAAGTGTGAATAGTGCCACTCTGTATTGCGGGTACTTTGGGAATTTTATCCCAGGTATCGCAAACACGTTCTTTGATACTTCTGCTATCGGCTTTGCACCTATGTTGCCGCTCGTAAATATGTATACTTTGTGGCCCCTTCGTTCGAGTTCATTTTTTGTATTGAATATTGATGTTGCTACACCGTCTACACTTGGCCTGTATGTATCAGTAAAGAATGCGATTTTGAGAGATTTCCTCATGTTTAAGCCTAGTTTATCACTTAAGTTCTATTGCTTCCCCGCCAGCGTTTTTTATCTTTTCCAATGCAGCTTTAGAGAAACTGCTGGCTTTTATCTTTAGGGGTTTGTCTAGAGTTCCGTTGCTTAGAACCTTAAAATTCCGTAATTCTATCCCATCCTCGGGCTTTTCCAAAGATTCCACAATAGAGCTTATTCTGCTTAAGGTAATCTCATCCAACTTTTTCCTATTCCAAGGGGTAAATCCTTTCCTGTGCATCTCCTCCCTGGCTTTGGCTGTCATGTATGTGAAATTATGCTTCCTGACTCCAGCCCTGCCTACACCACCTCTGTCTCCGGCGCCTCTGGCATTCTTTATATTGCCAACTCCCCACCTCCTTGTGCCGAGGTACTTCCTTGCCTTTTTCTGCCTCCTAACAACCATTATTTCACCATTCTCTGTATGAGGTTATTGATTCCTTCGCCCATGTATCCAAGGCTTCCTCCTCTCTTCACGCTAAGCTTTGTGCTCTTGTATCCATGCCTAGGGGGGTGGAGCCTTATAGGTAGATGCGGTTTGAGAACCTTCGGGTCGTATTTGCCTTGCAGTATGTCAGAAGGGCTTATGTTTAACCCTGCTCTTTTTATAAGCCTCTTCAAGGTCTCCTCATTCGGTTCGCCATATGCTATGTAATCATTGCACATTTTTATCATTCCTGAATAAGAATCGCTCATTTTTATTATTACACAGTTGTTTACCCTTTTCAACCTAAGTCTGTCAAGAGTTTCATTTATGTCGGATCTAACATTAACATGACCGCGGACTCTAACTGCAGCTATTATTTTATTTTCAGTGCCTTCCATAAGGATGCGCCTTCGCTCGATTGCTTTTCTTCTCTTATATTAGCTGAATAAGCATTTTAAAGGTATTGCATATGGATTTAATTAGGAGTGTAGGCTTCCCCTGTAATTGCAGGGCATGTTCTCAGTTCCTTGACATTGCTTCGAATACCTCCCTTACAGCCTTAGTTAATTCAGTTTACTTAACTAACATATTATATAATTTATGTGTTTCGCTTTTATCCAGCCATAAAAGATGTGGGGTTTCTCGCTATGCACAGTTAAAGTTGAGCCTGGCCGAAACTTCCGGTAGTTGCTTGCTGGTGA
>JAKASM010000042.1 GCA_021819045.1 Microcaldota archaeon
TAAGATTCTTCATTCTGGGCGATTTTATTTTGTATTTGCCTGTAAGTTGCCGCACAACTAGCTCGCTGTCTGAGTATATGTCTATTTCTAGTTTTCTGGAGTCCTGAATGTTTGATGCTATCCAAGAGAGCGCAAGTATTATCGCTTTGTACTCTGCAAAATTGTTTGTACAGACCCCATTGTACTCCTCTTTTTCTGCAATTCTTCTAGTTCCTGAATATATAGAAAAACCTGATGCACCTATTCCTGGATTTCCCCTTGCTGCACCATCAGTATATACCTTTATCGCCATCCCATCACAATTATTATTAATTACGGCTGATAAGATTATTTCTATGTGGGAATATGCATAAATACTCTCTTGATGAAGGCAGGCGGCTTGTTAACGCTGTGCGGAATGCGATTGAGCTCAGCTTGCGGATGCCAAACTTCGATAAAAGTATCGTATATAAAGACGTATCCGATCTTCAATACAAAGATGGCGTTTTTGTTACTATAGAGCATTACCCAACCGGGTCGCTGAGAGGCTGCATAGGTTTCCCTAGAGGCACGGAACATGTGGGCATGGGCGCAATAGATGCTGCACTGTCATCTGCATTTGGGGATCCGCGTTTTATTCCATTATCGAACAAAGAATTGGAGCATATTGTAATAGAGGTAAGCTTACTGACAGAACCCAAGGAAATAACCGGCAAAGCCGAACTTAGGAGCAGAAAGATAAAGATAGGGAGGGATGGTATTATAATAAAATATGGATTTTATGAGGGGCTGCTTCTTCCTATAGTTGCGGTAGAGCAGGGCTGGACCTCTGCAAAATTCCTTGAAGAGGCATGCGTCAAGGCAGGGATAAATCCGGGCATGTGGAAGCAGCCAACAGTAAAGGTTTTTAGGTTTGAAACTCAGGTATTTAAGGAGGAACGGCCTGAAGGAAGGGTAATAGAGGTGGAAATTGCGCGTAGCAGATGACTCTCTGATGCTTATTTGGGCCCGTAGCTTAGCCTGGTTGGAGCGCCTGACTGATAATCAGGAGGCCCTGAGTTCAAATCTCAGCGGGCCCATTTTGTCCAGAAGAGATAATTAATCTGCTTGCATTTTTATGCAGTGAGTAGATGCGAGGGCGGGAGGTTAGTGCAGGCACCCATTCCAGATTGCAACGGCAGCAATCCGCAATGGAATATCTGATGACTTATGGCTGGGCCATTCTCATAATAGCAATTGTTCTTGCTTCTCTTTTTGAGCTCGGAGTATTCAACGGTACGAACTTCTCAGCTAGGGCGCAGCCCGGCTCCTGCCGAGTATTTAGGCCGTATGGAGCAATGAGCGACGTTAGCATCGGCCTTGAAGGAGTATGTAATAATTACCTACCAGAGTACGTCTTCCGCTCACGAGGAGTTGGGGATTATATTGTCGTTCCGGGTTCGAATTCTGTTTCTAGCCCTCTAAACATACAGAATAATTTGACTATAACAGCCTGGATATACATGTCCGGCAACCCATACCATGATATAGTTGATAAGGAAGACCAATACGGGGTAAAAATCGACTACAACAACCAGCCGCACTCTTGCTATCCGAGCAATTACAATGGAGTATGCCTGGAATGGGACACGATAAATGATTGGGTTGGGCCGGGATATGAGATACCAAATGCTAACTTCAAACAGTGGATCTTCATAGGAGTAAGCATTGCATACAATCAATCTACAGGGAACAGCATAAAAAGATGGTTTGCAAACGGGCAGGAGATAGGAAACAGCATAGTGGACGGCAGGCTTACATACGCGAATTCGCTTGTAACTATAGGTGCGATATCACCTGGTTATAGCGGATATGGCGAAGCGGAATGGTTCAATGGCAGCATAGCAAATGTGCAGATATACAATGCAAGCCTACCAGACAGCATTATACATAGCATGTACCTGGCAGGGATTGGTGGAAAGCCTATCCAGATAGAGAACCTTGTAGGGTGGTGGCCTTTGAATGGTAATGGCAATGATGAGAGCGGTAACCTCAACAACGCACAGCAGGTCAATGTCATATACGGGAGTAGCTGGATAAACAATTATCAGGTCACATAGAAAGAAAGGGCAATAAATAAATAGGTAAACATCTGATCATATTGATTATACATATTACAAATGTGATATCTTGGCAAAGGCGGGTCCGGATGAAAAGGAGGAAATTGCATCTCAGGGAGAGCTACAGCAGATTAACGAGCAGGCAAGGGGGCACTTCAAGAGCGGCATTATGAACTTCGAATCAAACAAGATGGCTGAGGCCATAGCTGAATTCACAGAAGCATTAAAGATAGACCCGAAATATGCGGATGCATATTTTAACAGAGCACTTACTTACAGGATACAGCAGGATTATGATAGCGCGCAGAAAGATTTGGAGATGGTGCTTAAGCTGCAGCCAAAGAGCTGGGATGCGCCTCTTCTGATAGGGGATATAGCTGAAGCACGCAACGACTTCCTTGGAGCTCGCTTCTGGTATGAGAAGGCGCTGTCAAACAATCCAGATTATGCGGAAGCCAAGAGCAGGCTGGAGCATATAGATTCACTCATACATATTGATGCGAAGATCCCTCAAAGCGGAATTGGGCTGCAGAACATAAAGCAGAAGTATAAAGAGGACATAGGGGAGCAGAAGACAGTTATAGAAGAGGGGCAGATAAAGAAGCTCGCATTCTACAAGTCTGACAGCAACTTTAACAGCGTTGTAGGCCTTAAGAAGATAAAAGATTACTTGTCTGCGAATGTGGTGCTCGCCATAAAAGACCCGGGGCTGTTCAGGAAATATGGCAAGCAGCTTGGCCTTGGATTGATACTTTACGGCCCGCCTGGAGTTGGAAAGACTTATATAGTAAATGCACTTGCTGGAGAGGCTGGAGCCAAGGTCTTCATAGCGCAGATAAATCAGATAATAGACATGTATACTGGAAATACAGAGAAGAACCTACATGCGATATTTGAAGAGGCGAGGAAGAACACTCCATGCATAATAATGTTTGACGAACTGGATGCCCTTGGGATAAAGAGAGGAGGTGGCGGAGGAGGAGGGGAGCAGAGCTCTGCAATGAGATCAGCCATAAACCAATTCCTTGTAGAGATGAATGGGCTTGAGAAGAACCCTGAAGGAATATTCGTAATAGGCACCACAAACCAGCCATGGGATATAGACCCTGCATTGAAGAGGAGCGGCAGGTTCGGAGACCACCTCTACATTGGCCCACCGACATATAAGGAAAGAGTCGCAATGATAAAATTTGAAACAAGGAACAAGCCGAAAGGATTTATAAACTACGGCAGGCTAGGCAGGGCAACTGCAGGGTATTCGCCTGCTGATATAAAGAAGGTGGTGGACAAGGCTGCCATGAGGCCGCTCCTGCATGAATACCGCTACCATACTGAGAGAAAGCTTACTACTGGGGATATACTGGCAGTTCTTAAGGATAAGGACGAAAGCGGCAGCTCACTTGATGAATGGTATTTCATGGTAAAGAAAGATGTGATAAGCAAAACCGAAACCCAGATAGTAGATGGGAAAAAGCAAGAGATTGTCAAAGAGGGCAAACTGGACCCCCAAGAGAAGATAATGTACAAAAAGATGATAAAGGATATAAAGAAGAACACGAGCGGGTTAAGGATATTAATCAAGAATATGACAAGATGGTTTGCTCTGCACATATTTTAGAGCTGAAGTTGGCTACTGCATTCGCCTAAATTTACTTGCTTTCAGGCAGCTCTGCATATACTATCTGCCATGAATTCTCCCCTGTTTTTATTATCCTGGTCGGCTTTTGGTCGCTATGGCCAATACTGAGCTGCTGCTTATTGCTCAACCACTTCAATATCTTGTTGTTTGGCATTTATTTACCTTAAATGGAAGGGCGCACAGCTTGCGCCATGCGCCCTGGATGGGTTTGGGACTTTATGCGTTAGAAACCAGCATGAATTTGTGATTATGCAATTGCGCGTACAGACGCACATTAATATTATGCAGCTTCTAGTATTTATATGTTATTATTGGTATATAATATTATATTAAGTATTTATAGTGAATTATCAATTTTAATATCTTATTATAATGAAAGTAAGATATTATTATATTCAATTGAGTAGTATAAAGAAAGAAATTTATATTTATAGGTATACTAAATATATATGGCACGAACACACGCGTCTTACCCCGAGAGGGTTGCTGCCACTCTTGAAAGGCTGCGAAAGGAGACAAGAAGCAAGATAACCTTGTCTATGATAAGGGGGAGATTTTGCGCGTATGAGTACAAATACATAGCAATGCCTGGCAGTCCTTACACTAAGGTAAAGAAGCAGTTTTATATAGGGTGGATAGACCGGCAGGGCGATTTCCATCAGGCGGTGCATAGGGCCGGTGTGACGCAGTCAAAAGGTATTGATGAGTATATAGAAAAAAGCGTGGGTCTTAGCAAAGAGTACGAAGCTGCGCATGTAGATTCCACAGATTCTGCTATCTTGGAGCTTTTGAGTAAGGATGCGAGGATGCCTGTGCCTCTGATTGCGAAAAGAGTTGGCATAAGTCCCGGAGCTGCATATTACAGAATAAAAAATTTATTCAGGCAGTACGGTATAAAAAAGACCATAGAAATATACCCTAAGATTTTTGGTTTCTATAGATTCGTAGTGAATGTAAAATTTGTTTCGGCCCAGCCGGATTACTCTAAATTAAAAGAACTACTTTCTGCCGAGCCGCTTATACAGATGGTTGCGCTTATGCGGGGCGATTCAGACCTATTA
>JAKASM010000043.1 GCA_021819045.1 Microcaldota archaeon
ATGTGACTTTTTCGACACGCATTTCACCTTATTTGTGCTGGAAATGTATTGTTGGTTCCTTCTTAAATGTTATCCTGTTTATTAGTGACATGAGCTGCTGCTCCCCCATCTTTCCTTGAATGCGGTTTGTCTGCGCAAGGGATATTATTATCCCAGTAATTTGGGAGTAAAGCTCATGGTTTGCAATTCTTATATTCATAAGCCTGTCATATGCAGGTCCATCTAAAAGCTGCTTCATTATCTCCTTTTTCTGCTGCTCAATCTGCATGTTCTTTAATGCAGCAGCGACTTTTTTCTTTAGCCTCCTTTGGCCATCTTCCTCTTCTTCATATGGCATAAGATGCACCTTATTGCATTGCCTTAATGTCAGTTGCCGAAATCTCCTTTGCAATCTTGTCCATAAAGGCCCTGCCTTTCGGAGTCAGTACTCTCCCCGCCTTTGTCTTTTTTACCAGGTCTACACTCTCAAGACTCTGGAAAAGGTCTCTTATTATACTGCCCCCGGCTTTCATATGATGCTTCCTATGTAAAGCATGCTCTTTCCTAGCGCCATATCTTGTCCTCAATCGCGATACGCCTATCGGACCGTTGATGTATGTCTGCCTCAATATCGAAGCTCCCCTCATATACCAGAAGTCAGGAGACAAAGGTACTCTCTCACGATGTGCTCCGGATTTTACATAATTAATGTAATCCGGCTTCTGTATCATTTCCTTAAGCTTTGCTGCTGTGGCTATTACCAGCTTCGATGCTTTAACATCATATGCATTTGGCATTGCTACACCTTATGCGCAGAAAAGGACAAGCCTTTGAATTATGATACTCCTAAAAATTATTAAATACATATGTATTAAGGGCTGAACCTAATTATGGTTCTGCACATCCGCAATCGCCTTTTCAAGAATATCCAGCCCTTTCTCAATATTCTCCCTTCTCATCGTTATGGGCGGTATTATCCTTATTGTGGAGGTGCCACAGGGAAGCATCAGCAGGCCTTCATAGAATGATTTTTCAAGTATCATCGCCCTTTCCTTTACTGCAGGCTCCTTTGTACTCTTGCTCTTCACAAACTCTACTGCAATCATCATGCCTAGCCCCCTCACGTCTCCTACAATCTCATATTTTTCAAGCATGCTACCTAGCCTTCTCATTATGAGTCTGCTCTTTTCTCTCGCCATCGCTTCCAGCTTCGATTTATTCCTTTTTACGTACTTTAGATAAGCATTGGCTGCAGCTACTGCGGCAAGGTTGCCTCCGAAAGTACCGGCATGCGCACCAGAAGGCGTGTCACCAAGTTCCGTTTTCGCTATTGTAATGCCTATAGGCATTCCGCCGCCTATGGATTTTGCAAGCGTATATATATCGGCAGTAACCCCGAAATGCTCCATTGCAAGGAATTTGCCCGTGCGCATGCTGCCCGACTGGATCTCGTCTGCAACAAGCAGTATGTCATTCTCATTTGCCAAGCGCCTGAGTTCCTTTACAAAAAGCTTAGGTGGCACTATATACCCTCCCTCACCCTGTACAGGTTCAAAGAATATTGCCGCGACCTCTTTTGAAGAGTATTCCTTTGCGAGTATATTCTTTTCTATGTGCTCTATGCATGCCATTGCACAGTCATCCGGGTCGCTTGTATTAAACTGGCATCTGTATGGGTTTGGATATATGGCGTGCACAACATTTGGAAACGGGCCCAAGCCCTCCCTTACCGCCGTCCTGCTGGCCGTAAGGCCTAACGAGCCCATGCTCCTTCCGTGGAAGCTTCCATAGAAGCTTATGAGAACTTTCTTTCCGGTAAATATTTTCGACAATTTTATTGCATCCTCTATTGCCTCTGTGCCAGAATTGGAATAGAAAACTCTTCCAAATCCTCTAGGGAACATTGTCAATAAGCTCTCTGCAAACCTTACCGGCAGTTCAGAGTAATAGTCAAGAAATGCAGGATGCATAAGCTTGTCAACCTGTGCCTTTATTGCCCTTCTTATCTCACCATTTCCATTTACTCCAAGGTTATACGCTCCTATGAAACTAGAAAAGTCTATGAAGCGGTTGCCTGCTATGTCATATGCATAGTCTCCGTCACCGCGTTCCACCACAAAAGGAAAATCTTCTCTGGTAGTGGTGAACAGCACTTTCTTATCTCTCTTTATAACCTCCTTTATTTTGTTGTTTATTTTTATCATTTCATCACTTTATATTGCGAATATCTGACAAGCGCAGAAATCGATTTCGCAGCAGCGTCAGGAGATTCGTATACCGGCACTCCAGAAGCCTCTATGATGGCGGTATGCGACCTTGTATACGTGCTGCCTGTACTCACCACAACAATAGGTTTTTCATTCCTGCCAGCGGCGTTTACTATCGCTGATGCTACGGATTCGTCAGCTCCAGGTGTTTGGAATAGCGTAATGGCCATTATAGCATCTATATTCGGATCCGAAGAAAGCGCAGATAGCGCCGCGGAGAATCTATCCGCACCAGCATCCCCGCCTATGTCTAATGGAAGCCTTATGTTCACTATTGGCGGCATGGCCTTTCTGAGTTCCTTAGCGATTTTTGTGCTTAGGTCAGGAATGGCAAGGCCATTTTTATATAATGCATCCGCAGCCAGCACACCATGACCTCCTCCATTTGTTATTACCCCTACTCTATTGCCCTTGCATAAAGGCTGCGTCTCAAATATCTTGCCATACCAAAGCAGCTCTTCGAGGCTCTCTGCCTCTATAAATCCAAACTGCTTAAAAAATGCGCGGTATGCGCTACTGCTGCCTGCTAAAGATGCAGTATGCGAGTGCGCAGCCTTTGATCCAGATTCTGTTACCCCCCCTTTAAGCACCACAACCGGCTTTGCTTTAGTTATTTTTTTAGCTATGCTCATAAGAGCCTTCGCCCTTCTTGCTCCTTCCATGTAGAGCACTATAACCTTTGTATCCTTGTCCTTTGACAGATAATTGAGTATGTCCACTTCATCCACAACCGCAGCATTGCCGTATGATATAAATTTGGAAAGGCCGAAGCCCTCGCCGCTTATAAGATCAAGTACAGAGCTGCCTACGGATCCGCTCTGTGACACAAAGCTAACTCCGCCGATCTTCGGCCTGTCTATCTTAGCTGTAGGAAGAAATAGGGTATCATTCCTAGAGCGAGTATCCATCACACCCAAGCAGTTAGGCCCTATTACAGGCATTTTATATCTTTTTGATATTTCGATTATTTTATCCTGAAGGTCGTCTCTACCTACCTCTGAAAAACCGCTGGTTACTATAATGGCCCCCGCTACTCCGGCCTTGCCCGCCTCTGCCATAACCTTAGGAGTTGCATCTGCAGGCACGCATATTACCGCCAAATCTATCGGCTCATTTATTTCAAGTACACTCCTGTAGGCTTTATAACCCATAATTGTCTGATGGTCGGCTATGTTTACAGGGTACAATTTGCCGGGGAAGCCCACATCTATATAATTCTGCATTATCGCGGTGCCTACCTTTCCTGGCTTGTCGGATGCGCCAATTACTGCCACAGACCCTGGCTTTATAATCCGCTCAATATTCTTTATCTCAGCTTGCAACAGATTACCTCTTACCACTCAAAATTCTCAGGTCAACGGCATCATATGTGCCGTCGTGCAGTATTATGGGATTAAGATCCATCTCCGCAAATGCGTTTTCGCTAAACATTTTAGATGCCTTCAGCAGTATCGAAACCACAAGATCCTTAGATTTCGTGTCAGGTGCTATCACATTTGCAGACCTAAGTTCTTCAACCATAGATGCTGCATCTGCTCTGCTTATAGGGCAAACCCTAAGTGCAAAATCTTTGAAGGTTTCCACATATATCCCCCCCAAACCAAGCAGTATCACCTTTCCAAATTGAGGATCTGTATTCCCTCCTATAATTATCTCTTTTCCGCCAAGGATCATCCTCTGCGCTATTACGCTGTACTTACCAAGCTTGAGTTTGGAAGCCCGTCTTGTTAGCGTAGAAAAAGCATCACGTATCTGCTTCTCATTTGACAAATAGAGTGAAACCAGCCCGCTTTTTGACTTGTGTAAAGCCTTATCCGAGATGACCTTCATAACTATCATCCCCCGGCCGCCCCAGAATCCAACAGCCTCGTTACTGCTCGAAATCAGTGCAGTTTCTATACTTCGTATCTTATACTTGTCTAGAGTTTTCCTAGCTGCATCATAAGAGAAAAGCAATTACCCACCATATCGTGCTGCATTATTATATAATGTTTTTAAGCAGCAGCAATACTATTACAATTATAATAACAATTCCTATCAGTATTATAATACGCACCTTCTTCCTTTTCTTGTCATGCGCGATTTTTTTCTCCAATTCTGCTAACGCTTGGTCATCCTGGCTGTTTTGTGCTTCTGGCGGCTGAGGTGTCTCTATCTGCTGAGCGCCTTGTGTCGGTTGCATACCGACTGCCCGCGCCACAGGCTGCGATACAGGCGCAGATGCAGCAGGTTGCGCGGGTTGGAAGCCCGCCTTAGCTTGCAGCAGCCCTTTCTCTGTAAGCATTATGTCTATGTTCCCATTTTTAATATCATAAACAATATACTGCTGCCTACCCATCTTGTAGAGATGCATGGCTAGGTCGCGCGGCCTAAGGTTTACAGCCCCACCAATATCAACATAAGAGCGCTTTCCGCCCTGCAACTGCGTGACTATGGCGAAGTCTACAGCATCAAATGGTGCTTTTGCCCTCTCTTCAGC
>JAKASM010000044.1 GCA_021819045.1 Microcaldota archaeon
AACGTTCCAAGGAATAGTGAATGGCAAGGAGGCATTGAACGGTAGCGGAATACTAAAGGGCAGCATAGGACAGCCTTCACCTATAGTCCTTAACAACAGCGTAGAATGGCAGGTTACATTCTTTGTTACCCAAACAGCGGCTTCGAATTTTGCCAAGGCTGTTCTCGGGCAGGCAAACCAGTCCCTATACATGTTCCTTGACAGACCAACCTCCGCAATTGTGATATTCAATGGCTCCATACCTATAAACTCAACCACAGTAATATCGCAATCTAAAGCCCTTTCTGCGCTCCAGGCGGCGTTGAAAAACGGAAACTCTACAATACCAATACTAATATCTTACAATACGAATTCAAGCATAAAGAGCATAGAGTCTTTCTTTAGCAGCAGCAAACAGAAATATAAGAATGTAATAGCAAGCGCCAGCATAAACCGTACCTTGCTGTCATACCTTGAACAGGGAAACTATACAGTTAAGCTGGAGAGTAAAGCAAACATGACACCAGAATTTACAACAATAAACCTAAACCAGCTGGTTGTAGAGTATTGGCCCGTTGTAGGGCTCCTGTCTGCCCCTGTGCTTAATCCATCCATAACAAATGGAAATGTTAGTGATAGCTATGAGATCTCCGGAGTGGCTCCAAGCACCTTATCGAAATCTGCGCAGATTGCATATGCTAGTCAGCAGACAAAACAAATAGCAAGCGTGCTTAGCGGCGGCGCTCTTCCCGTAGCAGTATTTGCCGGCACCCCCACCACCATACCTCCTACGCTAGGGTCGCATTTCCTTTACATAAGCCTTATAGCAGGCGGCATAGCGATACTTTTTGTTTCAGTATTCATAATGATAAGATACAGGAGGCTCTTCCTTGTAGGGCCAATCCTTATAACAACCGCCATGGAGCTTTTCATAATAGTATCCATAATCGGGCTGATAGGAACCATAGATTTGGCAGCTGTGGCTGGTATGATCGCTGTGGTAGGAACGGGCGTAGATGCCCAGATAATAATAACTGATGAAGTGCTCCTCCACAGGGAAACCCAAAACTCTGCAAGAGTTCTCCTTGGCCACGCGTTCTATATCGTATGGGCTGATGCAATACTTCTTGTAATCGCAATGATGCCCCTGTTCTTCTCAACATCTCTTGTAACTATAATAGGGTTCTCAGAGTCAACAATAATAGGTGCCATATTAGGAGTTCTGATAACAAGGCCTGCATACGGAGCAATAATAAGCAGGCACTTTGCCTGAGGCCATCAAATGCTCAAATACTGCCCAACATGCAACAGGTCAAGCAATGATGCACACTTCATAGGAGAGTTCTGCGAGACCTGCATAAAAAACAAATTATCAAAAGAGCTGCCAATAAAAGTCTCTGTAGAGGTATGCAAATCATGCGGCAGGATACGCACAAGGGATGGCTATGCGCCTCCAAATAAGGAATCAATACAGGACGCTATATCTCTAGGCATACACAGGAAATGGAAAATTTCTGTGAAAGATTTCGACTGGAGAAATGCCCTCTTAATCTTTAAAGAAGAGTACGGAAATGAGAACGTAAAGATGGAGAAGAGAATAGCTGTAAAAACAAAGAAGACAATGTGCACAGACTGCTACAGGAGGACATCAGGCTATTATGAGGCAATACTCCAGATAAGGGGACCTGATAAGAAAGTTGAGGAAATAGTCTCAAGGCTTATGAACTTTATAAGCGATCGCGGCGCATTCTCTTCAAGAGTAGATGAATTGGAGAACGGCTACAACATATACATAAGCGACAAAAAGGTTGCCAATGCCTTTTTCGAATACTATGAGCTCAAGCCAGGCAGGTCTTACTCCTTGTATGGAATGAAAAGGGGCAAAGAGCTCTACAGGAATATATACATATTAAGGTTGGATTAGTTTTCGCAGTTTCATGCTTTTTGCAGGTATACACAAGGTATTCCTGGATCTGAAGGGCAGCTGTTCTGAGCACTTACATTGATGAGGTAGGTTCCCTGCACAGAAATGGAGGCAAGCTGCCCGCTCACGTTTATTGGTGTGTAAGACGTAACATAGCTGTTGCCTCCGCTTGTAGCTATAACAAATATTATCTCGTGTCCCGGGCCATTTGACTGCGTACCTACATAAACGGTCTGCACTCCCGGAGGCACCTGCACAAGCACAAGCTGCCTCGCAGGATATCCTTGTGCGCCGATGCTTGTAGCCACATTAGCGAGCTTGCTTGCCGCAGACTGAGCTTCTGTTGCAGCAAGAGTAGAATTAGAGGTCGATATCTGTATGAATGCCAACACTATTATTGGTATCAGTATTATTAGGCCAAAAGAGACTGTTATAAGTAGCTCAAAGCTAGATTGACCCCTCTGCCTCCTCGTGAAGAAATCAGAGCTCATCTACCTTCACTTCGTCAACGCCTCTCCTGAATTCCTTTTCCCTGCTCAGTGTTATATTCTTTTCCTTAGCCCTCTTCAATTCTGTTGATAAGGCGTATATAAGCTCCCCAAGGCATTTGCTAAGCATATAATCCTCAGCGTGCGCATTTATCATACCCCTGCCCTCCAATGAAAGGCGTGCATGCATAATATATCTTTTTCCAGATTGTTTTATGTTTACTATTATACTGGCAGGTTTTACTTTTTTCATCCTTTCAGCTTTAGCCATGAAACCGGCAAGCTCATCCCGTATCTCTTGTTCGTATTCTTTTGTTTTCTCATCAACTCCAGAAATAAAGATATTGTCCTCTGCAGCATTCCTTCTTGAAAGTACATCTCCGAATATGTCAAATACTGTAATTATGCCTATCGGCTTTCCAGATTTTATTGCTATAACAGAGGAGACGTTGTTCTCTATCATCTCACGCGCAGCATCCGCAAGCACTTTACTGCAATCGGCTGCAACAAGGTTTGTATTGCATATGCTGCCAACTACCGCATCGTCCTTAGCATGGTACGCACTTTTCCTCTCAGGCAGGCGCTCTCCTCCTTTTGCATGCCCATACACTATGTCATGGTTTGTTATTATTCCATAAAGCTTTCCGTCTTTCAGTACGACAAGCCTGCTTACCTTTTTATCCCGCATAACCGCCTTAGCCTGCGCAAGAGAAGCACTTGCATCTATAGCCAAGACGGGGGATGTCATTGCATCTAAAATCTTAGACTCCCCAAGCATCCCCAGTGATAATAGTGCCTTGAGGACCGTAAATCTCTTTATTATGCCGGATATCTTGCCATCAGAGAAATAAGGCAACGCCTTTGTTCTGCTCTTGTAAAAGGCAAGCACAGTTTCTTCAATTGTTGTATTATCTGTTATGGCAGGTGTCTTTACAGAAAATTTTACAGCCAAGGCTTTCCCAGAGGCGGCTCCAATTCCGGCTCTATACAGTGCACGATTGTCTATTATACCTAAATATTTGCCCCCTTCCGTTATTACTACAGCACCGAGCTTATCAATTCTCTCCAGTATGCTAGAAATGGGCACAGAGGCATCAAAAGATTCTGTCTCAGAAACAAACTCCCTTGGGATGCTTATAATAGGATTATCCATTACAATACCATTTAGATATTGCATGCTAAAATATAAATAATCGGCAATAAAACCATATTGGGCCAGGATGGCAGATCGGCTATGCAGCCGCCTGCAGAGCGGCGTAGGGGGGTTCAACTCCCTCTCCTGGCTTGTTTTTCGTTCAACTCATAAATTAACAGTTATTCACAGCCCCCTTCATATTTACGGATATGATGGTATTGCTGAAGGCGTAGAGCCCACCAAATGGCTTGTACTAAAAAGTGAGCCGAAGAGCGAAGCGCCTACTAAAAATGTTATGATAAATACTATAACTCCAACTATAACACCTTCCAGCACCATAGTTCCAAAAGCCTTAAGCTTGCTCATTGAAAGCTGGTTCGACAATGCAAAGAGTATAGTTATGAATGACCATATCGCCGCGATTATCTCTATAACTGAACCTACTGTTGCGAGAGACAATGATGCAGTAAGCGGAGTGATTATCCACATCAAAAATACGTACGGAACAACAGCGTAAGTAAATGCAGTTACAACCTTCGAATATTCGGCCCTGAATAATTTGAAGAGCGAACCGATTATAACATAGTATACTCCTGCTCCTATAAGTATGCTGAGCGGAATAGACACTATCAGTGATAGTGCGGCCGAGCCTGCAATCAGCAATCCAACCGCGGCGCCTCCAGATATATAGCCGAGTATTATGCTAAGAATAAGCGGTATGACCATAATTGTATAATAGAACTTCAGTGCTCCTCCTGTGGACATGCTCTGTGCTGTACCGCTTTTCGGGTGCAGTATTGCATTGAATGCTTCTTTCAGTGTATCAGCAAACCCCATCAAACCACACATATATGACAATAAGAAGCTTTAAAAGGTTTTGCAAACACGCTCACAAAATGTTAATATTTATCCTGAGGAAGCATTTGCATGGAAGGAGTGCCCCCAGGGCAAATCGTAACAAAGATAACATGGCCGGTACTGAGTGCAACCGAAGCCCCGAATATAGATACGGCCATATACAGGCTGAGGATATTCGGAAAAGTTGGCAAGGAGATGTCGTTCAGCTGGAGCGAATTAATGAAGATGCCTATAAGATCG
>JAKASM010000045.1 GCA_021819045.1 Microcaldota archaeon
AGAAATCCCTTTCTTTTCTAATATATCGTTGTATATCTCGCTCAGAGGCCGTGCGAGGTTCCTGTGTATGTCATTGTTTAAGGCCTTTAGAGGCGATATGTATATGCAGTACACCCTATCTTCAAGCCTGCCCTCCAATGATAGATCAAAAAGCCTGCTTATTATTGAGAGAAACGCCGACATTGTCTTTCCGCTTCCCGTAGGCGCGGCTATAAGGACGTTCCTCCTTTCCGTTATAATTTTAAACGAATATTTCTGCGGCGGTGTTAACTCTTTAAAATTCTTCAGGAACCACGATCTTACATAAGGATTCAGCGCCGCAAGGCTATCCTCATCAGAAAACGGGCTCCCAGCTCTCTCTATCATTTATAATCACACTAATGTGACTTTGTTATTGAAAATATAAAACGGGTTTCATCTAATCGCCTCCAAGGAGAGCGAAGTTGGTTTGCCCAACGTTGCTGTGCAACATGCCAATCAACTGATGGAAAGCTCCATGCGTTAGCTTGGGGTAGTTTACTTGTATATAGAGCGGTATACAGTGCCAGCGTCGTCTGTTATGACTATGCATTCCCCTTCGCATTCTATAAGGCACGCCTGGCAGAGTATGCATGCGCTTCCATTTACTCCTACAGATATGCCGCCGCTGCTTCCATCATGCTTGTCTGCGAAGTGCTTGTGGCCGTCATTAACGTCTTTCCATTTCGCAAGCACATCCGGGTCTGTGACTCCTTTCCACTTGTCGGCTTCGGGAGCGTGGTCATTATTAACATCGGGGGAATCCCTGTCTTTCATCTCAAACACAGCAACCGGGCACACATCATGACAGTGTGAGCATCCTGTGCATTTGTGCTTCTCTACCCATACGTCCATATTATCATCTACAAAAGCCTAGATTGCAGAGAAACTATAAATTCTTTTCTTTATGCGCCTGGCACCGCATGTCAAAACTCCGCAACTAATACGCCGCATACGTTTAGCCGAACAGTCCAGCCAATCCGCTTGCAGCCTCTTCCTCGCTTTTCTTCTCCTCTTCAGGTTTCTTTTGCGCTTTCTGGCCTTCAGATTGTGCATGCGCCTGAGGTGCTGCCGCAGGTTGCGCCTGCATGGTTTGGGCGTTCTTTATTATCTCCTTTATGTTAACGCCCTTAAGCGAAGCAACCATGGCTTTTGCTCTTGCCTCGTCCGGTGTCATTCCTGCTGCCTTTACAATTTCCATAAGGCTCTGTTCTGTGACTTCTTTTCCTGCTGCGTCCAGGAGCAATGCTGCATATACATATTCCATACTTTCACCTTTTTATCATAATTCCATGTTCAGTTTATTAGCCATTTGCATTTCCTTCGCTGCTCAGCGCAGCCGCCTGCACCGATGCCCTCCCTATTAGTAGCTCTATTATACCCGGTTCATATACCTTTGCCTCAATCCCCAAAGCAAGTGCCTGCATATAAGCCCTCGTTATCAGAGGCCTTACGGTATATTCGTTTGTGATGCCTGTCTCTAGGCAGATCGAGTACGCCTCCATAAACGCCTTTGATAATTCTGCAATTGTTTTTTCCGAAGATATATCTAGGATATCCCTTGTAAATACAATCCCATTTGACAAAACTGCAACAGGTTCTATAGCTGCACGGAACGGCACAATCCCCAAAGTGTGAAGTACCTTTGCGGCTGTAGAGGTTATGGTCTCGCCTTTCTTGACCAATGTCTTGCCTTTCGATATCATTACCTTACCCTTCTGTATCTGGACATCAACTCCCGCCTGCTTCAGTTCAGTTACCGCCTGGCCTGGCTGAAGGCTCGTCTCTCCCGGCTCTATATTTATGTCTGAAGGTGCAACTTGCTTTGGTTTTGCAGCAAGTTTGATCTCATTCGACTTGAACGCCTTGTATATGTCAAAAGGGTCAGAATTGCTAAGCATTATCGCAGATGTGCCAGACAAATTTTTCGCTAGAATTGCCGTCCTATGATCGCTCTCCAAAACTCTTTTCAACATGCTCTTTTTCCCCAGTATAAGCCTTACATCGCTCTTCATACCATTTCTTGTTCTTTGGAGCAGCCTATCTGGTATGCCGGAGAGGTTTATTATCCCCACTGTACTGTATTTTGACATCTCCCTGGTCGCTTCTCTTACAAAGCTCTCTTTTTCGGTTTTGCTAAGCATAACATCAATCTCATAGAAGCCTCAGCGGAGGCGCCATAGTAAGCTTTACATAAACAGATTTAATATTCTGCCTCCCTACCTTCTTGGCCAATACAGCCAATGTCTCATCTATATTTGCAGATACAGCATCCCTGTCCATCTTTTCTGTGCCAACGCTGCAATGCACAGTTGGAAGGTATTTGCCCTTGCTGCGTATGTATATTGATTTACCCATGCCGCTCAATATGCCAGATATGTCCCCTATCAAAGGCTTTGGCATTTTGTTGCGCGGACCTAGGAACTGCCCCAGCTGCCTTGCTATTACAGGCATCAGTGCAGGCTGTGCAACAAGCTCATACTGAAGCAGCTCTCCAAGCCTTTTTTTGTCATTAGCGATTGCTTGGATTTCAGACCCAGGCACAACAAGTGCGCCTAGCTGCTGTGCCGTGGCGCTGATTGCCTTATCATCTGAGAAAACCAGCACCCTGCTAACTCTTCCGTTGCCATTCGGCAATTTAACTTCAAGATTCAGTCTGTTATCCTGCTTTGAAAAATCTATTCCGGAGAAATTTATAGAAAGGTCAACGCTCTGCGTAAACTTGCGCCTGCCTCTATTAGCTTCTATATATTCGCCTAGCTTTTCAAGTGCCTCTTTTTCCATGTAAATCCCTCCTGCAAATTGCAGTATTGCGGGAAAAACAGATGTTACATTATGGTGGAATAAGTTTATAAAAGTGAGCGTGAAAATCCGTACCTAAAAGGTGCGGATAAAGGCGCCGCTGAAGGTATTTGAATGAGGAACTAGCCACACAGGCTATGTCCGCACTTAGGGCATGTGAAACAACCTTCGGCCGCTATCATTCCGGTTCCGCACTCGGAGCATTTTGTTTCCATTTTGGATGATATTACATAAGTTCCGGCTCCCTCCTTTATCGCAGCTATGCTTATCCCTCTAGATTCTTCCTTATCATGTGCGTTCTTAAGCTCGGTGAACTTGTTAATCTTCTGCTGCGCATCTTTGTCTACGGCCTGCAGGACCTGCGTGCTCTTGCTGCTGTCTCTATAAACCGTTATGCCCTTGCAGCCGAGTTCGTAAGCAAGCCTGTATGCAGTTTCTATATCCTGCGGGGTTGCCCAGCTTGGGAAGTTTATCGTCTTTGAGACACCATTATCAACATACTTCTGGAATGCAGCTTGCATCTTTACATGCCATTCTGGCGCTATGTCATAAGCTGTAACAAAAAGCCTCCTTTCAGCAAGTGGTATCTCCTCAACGTTCTGTATTGATACTTTTCCTGCAAGGTCCTTCATTAGCTCTTCCGAATAGTACCCATTTTCCAGAGCTCTCCTCTCAAATTCATTGTTTACTTCAATAAGGTTGTAGCCTAGGCTTTCCCTAACATTCCTCAGATACACAACAGAGAATATCGGCTCTATTCCCTGAGAAGTCCCACCCGCTATTATGCTTATCGTGCCTGTAGGAGCTATTGTGGTAACAGTCGAATTTCTAACCGGCTTGTATCCAAGCCTGTACCATATGCTGTCCTTGAATGCCGGGAAGGGCCCCCTTTCTTCTGCAAGCTCCTGGCTCATCTTTCTTCCATGCTCAGATATAAATGACATCACCTGCTCAGCAAGTAGCAGTGCCTCATTACTGTCATACCTTATCCCAAGCTTTATCAGCATGTCTGCCCATCCCATCACGCCCAAGCCTATCCGTCTTATGTTCTCAACAACCTCTTTTATCTGCGGCAAAGGGTACTTGTTCGCATCTATCACATCATCAAGAAAGCGCACACCCAACCTTGTTATGCGCTTAAGCTCATCCCAATCTACCTCAAAGTGATGATCTGTCTGCTTTACCATCATTGCCAGGTTTATAGAGCCGAGGTTGCATGCATCAAACGGATAGAGCGGTTGTTCACCGCAGTTTGCTACAACAAAACCATTTGCAATGAAAGAATGAGTGGCTGGTTCCGTTAGGTCATAGACCGGTTCTGGGTCGCAATCTACTAGCGAGTCGAATCTAGCGGTAAAGTCGTGCTGTTCAGGATGCTTGCCTTCAGCACAGTTGCGCATCGCTTCGTTTAATTTTTCGCTTTTGTGCTTTGAAAGGAAACCTATCTTTTCTGCGAATGGGAATATGGCAGCACCGCTAATTATGAGCTCGTGAACTCCCTTAACTTTAGTGTCCGAGCCCGGCATAAGCTTATTTTCAGCCTTTTTCCTATTTTTGTATATGCGGCTATAGATGTTGAAATTGAGAAGGAGAAGTTGTACCTCCCTTAGCAAATCTTCGCTCATGGAGGTCAGCCTAACGGCATTGCGTGATTTGCCCTGTTTGGATGCTGTGCCGCTTGCCTCGAACAACGCCTGGATAAACCCTTTCTGCAATGCTTCCGATCCGGAGAACACCCTTTCCGGGACTCCGAGTTTCTCTGCATCTAGCCAGAT
>JAKASM010000046.1 GCA_021819045.1 Microcaldota archaeon
CGTCACGTTGACAACGTGAAGATACGGAGTTCGACTCTCCGCGGGCCCATATACCCCTACAACCTCCTTCCGCCAATTTCCTATTCTTGGCTGCTGACGTCAAAGCCAGCAGTTAACTTTTTATTTATCACTAACATAGAAGTGCTCATGAGCGTAGTAAAAGCCATACAAAATTACAAGTGGCTGATTATTGCAGCTGCGTTACTGGTGCTTCCAAGCATATTTATAATGTACTCCTACCCCGGCAGCATACAAGATGCCTGCTCCGTGTTGCCGTGCTCATCAGGTTCAACTCCGTTAGGAGCAATTCTGTCTCTTTTTACCTTTGATACCTGGATAGATGTGATGTATGCTGTAGTAGGCGTTTTCCTCCTCTGGGCCATAAATATGAAGATGGGCGACAAGGCTCAATCAAGGAGAAGCACGTTTACAGCGGTCTTCATGTATGCCTCAGCAATCTTTGTCAACTTAATATATGCGGTTATAGCCCCTTCAGGATCCTCCTTCTATGGGCCATCGGCAGTATACGGACTTGCAGCAATTCTCCTGGCATTCAATATTCTCAACCTTATTTCTTTTAGACATAGCTGATCTGGGTATGAAAAGTATTCCAATGCAATTGTATTCATAATAATGATGATATGGCTATATTTCAACAGGCATAGCTTTATCTCGCATGTTCAAGGAATCCCAATACCAATCCACGGGGCCGTATTCATAATTAGCTTTGTAGGAACGATAATATATGGAGGGCTTACAAGGACCACTTAATTAAACCGTTGTTGCAATTTAAAACAAAATTAGCATAAAATATATTTATACAAAAGTATAAATACTTTTACTCTAGTAAATATATGGGTGGAATGGGTTTTGGGGAAGTCCTTAAGGATAAAATTCTCTCGCCACGGCAGCGCCAGGCAGCCACCTGCGCTGCCTTTTCCCCAATTGGTTTTACTGTGCTTGAAAGGAAGCTTGACACTGTGCTTGAGTCAGATACAAGCAGGTTTAAAACGATAGGGGTTAGTGAGGGGCGTACATGTTATTTTTATTCTGGGATGTTAAGCGGCAGCGAAAAGTCAGCAGTAGAAGTTGCCAAAGGGGCCTTATTGAGACGCCTCGTAGGGAATATACTTCCATCAAATAAAAGCTTATTTAATGTGGTTAGAGAGGCTGCCAAGGCTGAGCTAACCCGCACATATCCTTCCGGAAGGGCGGATTACCTCTCATACATCCTAGCGCATGATATGGCAGGCTCCGGGCCCATAAGTATGTTGCTTGAAGACAGTTTAGATATAGAAGAGATCGAGATAAACTCGCCGTTCAACATCTCAATATATCATAGGAGATTCGGAAGGTGCGATACAAACCTAAGTTTTAATTCGATAGAAGACTTCAGATATGCAATAAATAGGATGGCTGCGGTCTGCAGAAAGGAGCTTGGGGAGGCAACCCCAATACTAGATTTTCAGTATGGGAACGCACGGATCCACGCGCAGCTTGTAAATTTCTCTTTAAATTCTGGCGTAGCTACAATACGCATAGGCGGACATTACGGCTTTGATGCCGGCGCGCTGCTAAAGTCAAGATTTGCGGAAAAGAAAGCCATCGAATACCTTTCATCTTGCATTGCATCAGGAAAGAACATAGTAATAGCCGGCGCGCCAGGCACCGGCAAGACAACCCTGTTAGCCGCTATATCTGCTTTTTTGCCGCGCGATAAAAGGATAATACTTATAGAGGAAGAGATAAATGAGATAAGGCTGGACCCGGGCATAAAGAATTCCATTACTCTTGTAAGCAGCGAACTGAAGGGCATTGGTTTCAAAGAGCAGATACGGAATGCGCTCCATATGCGTCCAGAGTTTATAGTAATCGGAGAGGTCAGAGGGCAGGAGGCAAATGATGTGTTTGCAGGTGCAAATCTAGGCGTACCTTTTATCACCACCATGCACAGCAACGGCAACGGTGAACTTCTATTATCGCGGCTTAGAGCAAACCCCATGCACGTGGAGCAATGGCTGCTCAGAAACCTGGATGTATCTGTATTTTTGTCAAAAGATGCAGCAGGAGTTAGGAGAATAGAGAGCATAGTCGAATACAGTTGGGGCAAAGACGGCCTTGCAGATGAGATATGGATTGTAGAAAATGGGGCAATGGTTGCTAACCCAGCCCAACAAAGACCCAATTCTGCAGTAGCCGGCAGCCGCATAGAGACCAGAGATGCCGGTAAGAAAGAATATCGGAAAAGGCTGACAACAAAAGAGGTAGTTGGATGAGTATTGTGCGAAAGATCGCGGCATTTCTATCTGAGTCCGCCATCCAAATAGCGGCAGGAGCCATAATCTTCCTTGTCTTTGGCGCTGCTGCTCTCATATCTGTACCGATACTTGCTATCTCGTGGCTATTAATCTTCATATGCAAGAGCCGCATAAACCTGAAAAGAGTTAAAGAACACGAGCTAAAAGATGCAATTTCTGCTTTGAGAATTATAGAGAGGGACATAAATTTGGGCGCCTCTTTGATTAGCTCGCTACACAAAGCATTTAATGCCGTCCCTGGGCGAGAGCTCAGGTCTTTCCTGAATTCTTTATATGCTAGATCAGTCAGAGGCGAGCGCCCAGATAATGCGATGATTTCATCGGTAAGCGGGCTTAAGTCAAACGAGGTAAAAGATGCCATGCTGGGAATAGCAAATGCATACTCATCCTCCGGTTCTGTGCAGGCCGCAATCCGCAGCGGGATATCAAAACTGGAAGGATTTAGGGATGATAAATTATCATCAGAGGCGGCAAGCATGAGCAGGAATTCTATGGCCGTGATGGTTCTTGGCACAATACTTCCATCAATGGCGATCTTCACATTTGTAGGTTACTCAATGCTCTATTACTCTGCAAGCATGCTAATAATGTTTAGCACCGCCCTCCTTGTTGTAGTGCCAGCAGTCTACTCTACATTAAAGCTTAAGATGGTCGGTTTCTATGCGTATTGACAAAGAAAATTTTGTGGCTGGCGCTGTTGCAATATTGGGTGCTTTTGCATCTGTTGCAATAATACTAAACCATCTTGAAGAAGGGCTGGCAATCTTATTTGTTAGCATCATTCTTTTGCTTTTTTACAGAGCCAAAAGAACCCCAAGCATTTACATGCCAGATCTTTTAGGTTTTTTAGACGCACTAATAAAAGCGTATCATGCGCTGCCTATGCCAAAAGTTCTTGAAGAGGCATCTGCATCTTCTAAGAAACTCCAAAGGATAATTACGCCAGTTCTGACTGCATACAACTTGGGTGATAGGCATGCAGCATCAACTTTGGAGAAAAATGGCGGCTGGATCGGGAGAATAGGGACATTAATAAGCAGAGCACTGGAAAGGGGAGAAGACGTCCGCAAAGACGTCTCAGATCTGCAAATGGACATGCTAGCAGAACAAGAGCTAAAGTCCAAAGGCAATTTCTATGCAAGGAATGCAAACCTTATGAGCATTCTGGGCATAACCCTATTCATACCCGCATTTTCAGGCATCAGCCTAGGCATTCTGACATATGCACCTTCTATAGGAGGCGCGGCAAGGATAAGCATCTCCAGCATAGCCTTGATTTTCTCAGCTTTTATAGTAATCGAGTCATTAGCCAATTTGGCATGGTACGGCACAGGGGATAAAAGACATGAAGTAGCGTTCACTTCAATCTGCTGTGCGATAGGCCTTCTTGTATTAAGACTAGTCTCCAGTCTGGCAGTTAGTGCTATATAGGTGATAAAATGGGACTACAAATTCCATATATAGATGAGATAAGGGCTCTCCTGCTAATCGGAAGGGCCAGAGGGCAGGGGTCCATAGAGTACATACTGATGCTCTCAGCAGTTAGCATCATAATAGTGGTGGCTCTTGCAATGATAATGCAGCTTAAGGGCACAGCATTACATGCTTTTGCAAACAGCTCTAACCAGAGCATATCAGCAGAGCTTGGAAAGGAGCTTACTAACCTTACAAACAGCACGTGATTGATTGAGGGCGCAGCTATCTTTTGAGATGCTTCTTTATTTAGGAGTAGCTATCGCTTCCATAGCTGCCTCTGCAGCCATATACCTCCAATCGAATGCTAGGATGGCCGGCATATCTGCGGCAGGGATGATGGAAAGTTTTGTTGCAGAGGTAAACTCCAATGCAAACCTGCAGTCTAGCAGATTCTATGCATATATTCCGCCGATGATTTGCAATGCCAAAGTATCAGGGTACTCAATACATTATCTGAATGAAACGTATTATTTCTATAGGAAAACGATCATAAGCATTTTGCCAAACTGCAGCAATGGCGGCATTGAAGAAGTCCATACAAACCTTATGCAAAACGGCAGCTTAATGGTGAACTAATGCATTCTCAGTCCGGAATTGATTTTCTAGCATCATTGGCAATGTCAGCAGCCGTTGCAATTCTGATTGCGATGTTTTTTATGCATATTTCCTCCAGCAATGCGCGTGCCCTATCTCAAATATCAAACGAAGAAACATCCTCCCAAACAGCCATTGAATCTATGGTGAATGCTGCAGGT
>JAKASM010000047.1 GCA_021819045.1 Microcaldota archaeon
AAGGAGACCAAGGAGTATGTTGAAGGTTGTGCTTTTGCCGGCTCCGTTCGGCCCAAGCAGTCCGAATATCTCGCCTTCTTCTATAGCAAGGTTTATTCCGTTAACTGCTACAAGGTCGCCGAACTTCTTTACTAAACCCTCTATTCTTATTATGTTGGCCATCCTTTTACCCCAGTATTTTCATTGCATATTCCATAGATTCCTTGAAAGCATCCTTTAGCGTCTTCGATGTCTTTAACCCTTTTGCTGTTATGCTATAGTATTTTTTGACCCCGCTCCGGGTAACGCTGACGGAATGTTTTATGTATCCGGATTTCTCTAGTGCTGACAGGGAATTGTATATGTCGTTCTTTATTGTTGGTCCTATGAAATTCGCAAAGCTTCCGGATCCGAACTCTTTCAGTATTGCATACGCATATGTTCTCTTTTTCTTTATGCTCATGAGTATCCTTATCTTTAGTATTGTTCTCCTCATTTCCTTGGTCATAAAGTCATGTGGATATTGCAAAAAAACACGATTTAAATTAAACTATTTTAAATTTAAACTATGCCAGTATATAAAAAGGTTTTGTAAATAGTTTTTTACACAGGTCAATCGCGTGCAATCTGTTCGCATATGGTATGAGGAAAATTGGGCTTGGCTGCATATGCAGCGAGCATCAGATATTATTTTCAGAGGTGCGTATCACCATATCAGGGTACTTTCTTGTAACCTGGCTTGCTTTTATCCCGTATAGCTCTTTTACGCCTTTGGAGTGGGCTATGTCCACAAGCCTCTGCGTTATTATCCCATCAAAAACCACTGCATGCACGCCAGGCACAGATTGGACTCTCTGTATAAGTTCACGTATAGGAACCTCTTCCAATAAGGAGCCGTCTGACGAATAGAGTCTGCCCCTAAGGGTGTTATGCAGTTCTGACAGGAACTCCATATATCTTTTATCTTCTGACGTCCTGCTGGCTGCTGGTTGCATTTCTATGCTTGGTATGGCCTCCACCCCTTCGGCCTCTTCTTCTGCTCCGCTCAGGTCCTTTATCCCAAGGCCCTTATGCATGCTGACAGGCTGCGGCATGTCGGTATTCTGGAACTCTTCTGGCTCTGCACTTCTATCTTTCTGGAGATTGGAGGTTATCTGCGAAGGGCTTAGTATTTCCCTGGCCTGCTCCGAATGCTGCCTCTGGGGGTATCTCTGCTGCATGTACCTGCTGTTCGCAGCTTCAACTCTGTCCTGTTTCTGCTTGTTAAGGGCCATCACCTGCTCTATGGGCACCTTTGCCCTCAATGACTTTATTATCTCCTTCCTTGTGAGCTCCTCTACTTCCTTCCCCTCTGGCGCCTTCGCAACAAAATCTATATCAGCAACGCTTGTTATGTTCTTGACTATCATGTCTCCCCCCCTATCTCCATCAACAAAAAGGGTTGCTTCCTTGGCTGCGCAGAGGCTCAGTATTGTCTTTGGTATTGTGCCTGCAGCTCCGCCTACAGCTATGCAGTTGGCTATGTCGTTCCTTAGCAGGTTTATTACATCGGCACGCCCCTCGACAAGTATTATCTCTTCGTCTTTGTCTATATCTGGACCGGCTGGCAGGTTCTCCGGTCCGTATGTGCCTACTGTGCTTGATTTTACATCGGCCTCTACTAGGTCGCTGAGCTCCCTGCTGTCAGGTATTTCTGTTGTGAGAAGAGTCTTTACAAGCTCCTTGGCCCTTGTTATTATTTTCTTTCTTTTCTCGCCTCTTGTGTCCTCTATTTTCGTTATCTTCATGTTTGTCTCAAAAGGACCAACCCTGTCGACCGACTCTATCGCAGCCGCAAGTATGCATGTCTCCACCCTAGGCAGTGATGACGGAAGGAATACTTTCCCAAATGTCTTGTTTCCTGATGTAGAGCTCTCTATCTCTATCCTTCCTATCTTGCCGTTCTTCTGGAGCTCCCTAAGATCCAAATCGCCTCCAAGCAGACCTTCTGTCTGCCCGAATATTGCTCCTATTATGTCTGGCTTTTCAACGGAACCCGATATCTCGAATCTTGCCTCTACCATGTATTTTACTATATCAATGTACGACTTTGCCATATTATCACTCTATGGCTAAAAGTTCAGGAGAAGACCAGGCTAATTTCAGAGCAGCTTTTCTGCCCCGCTTAGCACGTATATGGAAAATGCAATGGAATGCTGTCTTGAATTATTTAGCATAAATAACACTTCATCTCCTAAACTCTTAGTCAATTATTATAATCACTAAAAAGCTATATATAGCTTCTCTGCTAAATCGGCAGCTGTCGCTTTGCTCTATCTCATTATCTCGTCTATGCGTCTATCGAGCCTCTTTGCATCCTTCATAGTTATGGTGTAATTCTTCTCTGCTTTGAGCATCTCTGCAAGTTTTATAAAAAACCATCCTTCCCCATTCATCCTCCACGCTATGAATGTGTCCATTCCTGTATTGGTCATCCAGGATTCTAGAGATTGGTATTTTTCTGGGTCTATCGATATGCTGGTGCTGTTCCATGCCTTGCATTCGAAAGCCAACCCTTTGCCATTTTTTATGGCGATTATGTCTGGGCTGATGGAGTTCACTCCGCTGCCTGCAGATCTGACTACAGAGTAGCCTTTAGAGTGTAGCAGTGAAAGGAGTTCTCTCTCGCTTCTGGCGCCTTTTGTGTATCTGGTCAAGATACCACATTCATGGTATCTGATACGTAATAAAGTATTTAATAGCTAATGCAGCTAGGGCATTAGCCTCGACTGTCTGCGGCTCTGCCTGAATCTTGCAGATTCTACGGCTTCATTCAAGAGATCGTGCATTCTTTTCTCCCTTGTCCGGGATATCATGAAATATACTTCATCTTTTGTGCCCTTGGTAATGAGTATGTAGACCTCGCCGTATTTGATCCTGCCTGCTCTGCCTCTCCTCTGTATATTCCTTATTTCATTAGGTATCGGCTCGTAGAATATCACAGCATCAACTGAAGGAATATCCAACCCCTCTTCGCCTATTGAAGTGGCTACAAGCGTATTGAATTCACCCTTTCGAAAGCTTTCTATTACAGCTTTCTGCCCTTCCTGTGTTACGCCTTCCTTCTTCCCGACAAATGCCTTCGCACTTATTCCGTACTGGTTGAGAAGCTCCACTATCTTTTTTATTGTTGATCTATATTGCGCAAAGACTATCACTGTCTTGCCTTTAAGGTCATTTACCAACAGATCTATTATCTTGAATATCTTTGGGTGTTCTATTCCGCTGTCGAGAGCTTCCTTAGCCTTCTCTATCAGTTTCCCCACCGTATCGTTGCCAAGAATGCTTAGGAGCGCGCGACTCTTAGCTTCCTTCTGCCTTAGTGAATCCATATAACTGTAAAATGAATAGAACCCTTCTGTGCTTAGTAGATCGTATGCATGAGAAAGATTGAGCACGTATACATAATTGAACATAGCCATATACTTGTAGTTGGAGGATTGCAGCTTGTTTATGCTATCCCCTATCTGCAGTATCCTGCCTTTTGGTACATTTTCATATGAGCTGAATTGGCTCAGCCCGTGCTTGTGCAGCTTTGATAGGTGCTCGTCTATCAGGGCTTTTAGCGAAGAGAGCATTTCCGACATAAGGGCATCTTTCTGCACGTATATTGCTTTTGTAGATTTATCCATTACATACTGGGAGACGTCATCATCTGTGGAGGTCCTCATCTCAATGCTCTCTATGCCAAGTGCAGATATCAGGGCATTTATCTTCTTCTTGTTGCTTCCTGGGGAGGCGGTTAGCCCTACAAGCTGCACTCCGTGGATATTGCACTCATCGGCTATGTAAGTGTATGCGTATCTGCCCACCGCCCTATGGCACTCATCAAATACCACAATGCTGAAGTCTTCTATATTTATCCTGCCCATCCTGAGGTCGTTTGCAAGAGTCTGGGGAGTTGCTGATATGACCTTTGCGGCTGCTTCCATTTCTGCTCGTTTCTTTGCTCCAACTCCTCCGGTAAGTAGGAGTATATTATCTTTGTTTATGTTGAGCAGCCTGGACAGCGACTGGTAGTGCTGCTCGCTGAGCGGCTTTGTAGGAGCCAAAAGCACGGCCCTTTTGCCTTTAGAAAGCGCATCGGCGATTGCTATTACTGCAATAAAGGTCTTACCTAATCCTGTTGGAAGCACAACCAGAGTGTTGCGCCCCATGAGTATGTTTTTGGCTATGCTTATTTGATAGGACCTTGGCGTTACCCCGTCTAGGTTTAGCAGTTTTGCTGCGTCTCCTATTTCTTCCCACGCTGCCATAAGATGGATTCAGATTGAAACTTTATAGAGCTTCGCTGCTGAGATAGTACGTGACACCCTCAACGGCCGGAGCCGTAGGCTTTCTACTCTATATGAGGGTACTCTCGGCTCCTCTAGAGCAGCATATTGTAGATCTCATTTGCAGTGGAGAGATTCTAAATGTATGCCCTTATTGACTCAAGGCCGCATATATTGAAGTTCATGTTTATATGCTTTATTATATGAATGGTTTATACTGCTGCGGCTCAATTCATTTGCC
>JAKASM010000048.1 GCA_021819045.1 Microcaldota archaeon
TCGTATCGTGTTGCCGTCTTTCAGGTAGCTTTCAGGAGACACTCCTGCGCGCATCAATCTGCTTTGGATCTCCTTAAGTTTAAGGATATCTTTAAGTGTGCTCGGGACAGGTATTGCATCTTCATTTGGGTGCCTTGTTTTTGAGTTTTCTATTATTTTCTTTAATAGCGCGGATTTTGCCCCGCGGATGGCCGTACCAAATTTATATGCATCTTTATTGCCGCATACATTTATTGATATCCTCGATGTTCCGTCTTTTCTGATTTTGCCGATTGATGATACAAAACCAAGGCGCAGGAGGACGAAGCTGAGCTGCTCGATAATTCTGCGGCTTTTTGACGCTATTTCTACTGTTCCTCCATCGGCATCTATATTTCCGTTGCATGTTATATAAGAGCCGATGAATGCCATAAGAGATGCGTCGCTGGACTTCAGAAGCAGCTCTGGTATGCTTGCCTTAACAGCCTTGCCTCCGTACGGCACACCGAGAGAGACAAGAAAGTCAAATAGCGCTTTGCAATTAATCTGCGCAGTAGTTTGTATGCGCGTATTTTGGTGCCCGTATAGATATGGTTCAATGCCGAAGAGATTCTTGGCTAAATACTTATATCTGCGCAGAACCTCTTTTGAGGTGTTGCGGAACCGGATCGATTGACCTTGGGTTTTAAGGTTTCCGTCAGCCATTATGTAGCCCAGATACTCGGCAAGCTCTGGGCTCATCGTTTTGGGTACTTTTATCCTTTTGCCGCGGCAAGAAGCCATTGTGTTTATGCTCTGTGCGGAGTCTCCTGAAACAGTATGGATTAGAGATAAAGGTATTGGCCTCCCTTTCCTTAGATACTTGTTGGTTTTGAGTGGAACTATTCCTTTCTTTATTGCCTTTTTCAATTGCAACCTGAATCTTGCGTTTTGTTTTTCGTCGGAGCTAAAAAGCGCATTGGAATGCAAAAGCGAAATTACGTTTATACTCTGGTCAGAAAGCCCCAGACTGACTTTCCTTGGGCATGCCAGATAATCTCCTTTCTGTATCTTGCCGGCTTCCTTCTCTAGAATCGCACAGTCAGACAAGGTGAAAAGCCTGTGAATTGGGGTGACTTCTACCATCTTGCCGGATTTTGTAAACACCTTTACTGTTGAGTCGGTCTTACCGCGGTATACATGTTTTGGTTCACGGATGTCAAATTTGTTGCCGTTGAGCGATAGTGCACTTGGATTCCCCAGGCCGGCTACATCATATAGCTCCTCGTTATCATCAGAATATACAAGCTTACCCTTTTCCATGCCTTCCTTGTATACCTCCTCGATAGTGACTATTCTTCCATTCCCCATCATCAGGAGTGTGTCTTTGTCTACGCATTTGCCGCTCCCGAACGGCCCAGGCACTGCGGCGCTACCACCTTTCGCTACAGGGAAAAGAGCGTCGATTATTCTTTGCCCAGTTATCAAAGGCACGTCTGGAGGCAGTTTATCTATCACTGGACGGGCCATCCTCACGGGCCATTTCTGCATCAGTGTAATATTGAAAGAGGAACCTGCAGCTTCAACTGAAGCAACACCCTCGGTCATGCTGTACTTTCCGCCTGAAATATGCTTTATTATCCCAGAAACCCCATTTGGCACCAATACTTTATGGGTTATAAGGTTTGTCTCCTTTACTTCGCCTATTATGTCGCCTGGCTTTACCTTTGTTTCTGGTTTAATGGAAGGGATAAATTCCCATTTCTTTTTCAAATCTAACGGGTCTACATCTATCCCTCTCGCTATTAGGTCGCCGCTCTTCAGCATTATCTTATCAAGTGGTCTCTGTATTCCGTCGAATATTGAACCTATGAGACCTGGCCCCAATGTAACCAATAATGGGACTCCGGTATCCTCGACGACTTCACCCGGCTTTAGCCCGGTTGTGTCTTCGTAGACCTGTAGTGTAGCCTTGCCGGAGTCCAGCTTTATGATTTCTCCTGTGAGTTTTTCCTCTCCAACCTTTACTACATTATACATCTTTGAGTCTGTAAGCCCTGTCGCTATAACAACCGGTCCGGATATCCTGAATATTCTGCCTTTTGCCGCCATCTATGCACCTTTTAGCATATTTATGTCAACCCCTAGCACCCTTTTTGCAAGTGATTCTACCGACTCCTGTGGTGTCCCGCTGCCAGGCACAGGTATGAATATTACTATAGGCCTTAGCGATGTTTCTGCTTGCTTGATTAGCCAATTGTCCATAAATGCTCTTAAATTCTCGGAAACCATTATAAGGTTGTATTCCTTTGCACTGAGCAGCTTTGCAAACCTGCCCACAGCTTCTCTGCCGGTTTCGATAAATACCTCCTTTACACCGATAAGCTTGAATCCAAGGGCTAGCTCCCTTTCCCCTATCACAGCAATTTTTTCAAATTCCATCATACCACGTATCTCAATATCTTCATTCTGTCTAGCCTTGCCCTTGCTATATTATAATATTTCCCAAACCATACGGCCCTCAGCTCTTCTCGCTCTATCTCACTCCTTATCAAAAAACCAATTATCTGCTCTACGGATATGGATGACTCATTGAACATTTTAAGGTATTTCTTGTGCAGCTCCCTCTTCAGCGCCGCTTCTATGTATGAAGAGAACTGCTCCTCTTTGTAGAGTTCAAATGCCTCATCCACATTGAAGGGCATAATTTCTCGCAGCTGCATTACATCCTTTCCAAGCATCTCGAGAAGCTTGCTTTCTGGTATGTTCCCCCCTTTTATTATGAATTCATTTATGCTGGTCCTTCCGTATTCGATGGCTTTTATTGTGCTCATTATGTTCTTTATGTCTATAGAGCTTCTTATGTAGTCCATTAGGATTCCCTCGTTGCCCATGTAGAACCTGAATGAGTTCATAAGTCTTGCATAATAATATAGGTCGAGCATGAGCAGCATGCTTGATATGTTGCCTTTTCGCCCTTCATCAAGATGCTTGAGGAGAGGAGTTCCATAGCCGTATTTTACAGCGTATGTTACTACTCCTTCTATATCTTTCTGTGAGATCATGTTTGCATAATCTTCTCGGGTTATTAAACCTGCAAAAAGGCCGATTGGGGTCCCGCTCTCCACGGTAAGGAATGCCTGGGTGTGCTCTACTGTGTACCCGAGCTTCTTTGATGAGAGTATTGTTTTTATATTCTCTATATCCCACCTGGATAAGAATGCCGACACCACGTTCATTGCAAGCGGCGGTATTGCGATAGCCGCCAATCTTGCCATGCGCATCATGTGCGCGTTTATTACCGCCTCCACCAAGTCAATGCCCTTATACATGCCTGACAGCTCGTCTATCTCCTTCCTGTATGATGTAGATGAAAGCGTGGGTAAGAATTCCGGCAGCTCTTTCTGCTCAAGCTGCTCTAGAAATGCTGGACTGATAAAATCTGAGCGCAGCCCTTTAATCCTGCCGTATGCGCCAGTGTAAGTGGAGTCCATTATTTCACTCTCTTCAAAACCTCTACTGCAATCTTGTCCTCTATGGAACTGAGGAGCCTATCTAGCGTGTAGTCTATCGATCTTTTCCTATCAGAAGAGTATGCGATTATTCCGCCTGAAAATGCTCCGCCTGCTTGTTCTACAGAAATTCCAGGTATCTGCTTTATGACATCTATGTCCTGCTTGTTGGCGGTTATTATGCAGCCGTCCCCAAATTCTTCTAGTGCCGACGCGCAAAGTTTATTAAGCAGCTTTTTATAGTCGCCGCTTTTTGCATATGCAGGGAGCTGCTTCCTTATGTCCTCAATTGATTTGTTTATCGATTCGCTCAGCGCCTTCTGGTATATCTGTGACCCCTCCACCTCCGCCTTGCTGGATGCTTTTGATACTATCATTTCTGCGGACTCTTTGGCGGATGATAGCCTTTGAGATAGTAAGGCGTCAGCCTTCTTTTTGGCGTTATTTATTATGGCAACAGATTTCGAGTCGGTATCTTCTAGAATGCCTTTTACTTTCAACTCCGCCTCTTTCTCTATTCTGTCTGCTATCTCTTCGATGCCCATTGAACCATTTAATACAACATTAAAGTATCTGCAATAGGAGTATGAGTCCAAGGACGAATCCGATTATCCATAAGGTCTCTGGTATTACGAAGAAGAACAGCACTTGGCCGAACTTTTCTGGCCTTTCTGCTATAATTCCCATTCCTGCCGCTCCGATTCCCTGCTGTGCCATGCCTGTGCCTATAAGCCCCCCTGCTATAGCAATAGATGCTGCAATCGCATATAGAGGATCTGCAGTAGTTACCATTTGTTTCACCAATTGTAAAGCGCAAGACTCAGAGATATATGTTACATAATCTATAAAAATATGGCACTCGCCAAAAATAAATTCCGCGCACACTTACAGCTGCATTAAGGAGGTACGCCGCGAGTTGACAGGTAATAATCCTCT
>JAKASM010000049.1 GCA_021819045.1 Microcaldota archaeon
AAGGATTCCAAGTATGGTCCGGCTCTTGTGGTTCTTGGTGCCAATAATGTCATAAAAGGCTTAGACAGGGAGCTTAGGAAGATGTCTGTAGGAGAAAGTAGGAATTTAACTTTCAAGCCAGAAGACGCATTTGGGCAGAGAGATGAGCAACTTGTCAGGGTTATGGCGTTATCGGAGTTCAGATCTCGTGACATAAATCCATACCCCGGCATGCGGATTCGCCTGGAAGATGTAATGGCGACTGTAAAGAGCGTTAATTCTGGGAGAGTGGTTGTAGATGCAAACCATCCTTATGCTGGAAGAGACATAAATTATGAGATAAAGGTGGTGAAGCATCTTACAGAGCCTAAAAGCAAGATAATGGCCCTTGGTAGGGCTTACGGCGCTGAGCCGACAGATGTATCTTTCTCTGGGAAGACTATTTCTTTGCACTATGATTCAAAATATAGCAAAGGTACAGAATATTTTGTCAGCAAGACCAGCCTAGTGGCTGCAATACTCGAATATATGAAGGATGTGGAAAAGGTAGAGGTAAAGGAAGATTACACAAGGCCTGAGAAGGAAGAGAATAGTGAGAAAAGGTAGGCCTCTGAGCTTCTTAGCTTTTAATATCAAGCGCATAAACGCTGTTCATCTTTAGCCCCATTTTTTTCGCTACCTCAGATTTCTCTGAATTTAGTATTATTATATAGCCTCCTATCTTGTCTGTAAGGTCCTTAGAACCGCATATGGGGCATGTATCCGTATGCTTGACTATTATCCTGCAGCTTCTGCATGCACGTTCCTCCATTGATACCACTATCTCTTCTTTGAGCTTTTTGACCCTCCGGCCCTCTTGGCTTTGGACTTGGCGGCTATGGCAGCCCATTCGGGTTTGCCGAGCCCTTCCGGCTTCATTGTAAGCGCTATCTTTGAGTCCTTTATCGTAGTCTTCATGCTTATTGTTGATACTTTGGCAATTACAAGATCTCCTTTTTTTAGGCTTATGTTGCTCTTCCTAGAAACAAAAGCCTGCGCTTTCTTGTCAAAAGAAAGAAAATCGCTTGCTATCTGGGATACGTGTACAAGGCCATCCATAGGGCCTATCCTTACAAATGCTCCGAAATCCACAAGTTCGGTTACCTCGCCCTGTACAATCTCCTCTGGGCGAGGAGAGAATGTGAGTATGTCAAATTCCGCATCGTGGTGGGTGGCCGGATCGCCAGGGTATATGGCCCCATCTCCGATATTCCTTACATTAAAAGCTGCAACAACAACTCCAACCTCTTTGTCTATCTTACCTTCATATTTCTTCTGCAGTATGTCCGCCGCTATCTTTTCAATGTCATCTCCAAAATACTCTGGAGGCATCTTGAAGGTGTCTTTTATTGTATAGATATTGTACATGTGCTTACCATTTTAGGATACCGCTCTTGGAGAGCTTTAGCGCTTTCCCTCCGGTCTTCCTTATCTTACTGAAAAGAGCCGTATCATTAGTTATTACAATAGTATTCTTATACCTTGCTGCTATATTGTGAATCCATATGTCTGGATAAGAGTTGTTTTTGAGTATCCTGATTCTATTTTTTTTGACCAATTCCAGGGAGGTCCTTGCATAAGCCCCCTTTTTACCTCTTCTCTTCGCCATCCTCTGCAACTCGTGGAGTATCCCTGTGGATATTACCACATCCGCATGTCGGAATGCCGCCTTTGATATGCTAAATGCATCTTTGCGGAATTGCATCCCAAATAAGATGCTGCTTGTGTCTATTATGCAATACCGCATAGCATCCCTTATTTGAGCCTGCTCGGGTCTATCCTCTTTATCCTTGCCCTTACAACCTCAAAAAGCACCACCGCATTGTTGTGCTTAGTGTCACGGGCCGAATATAGCAGTGTGACGGGGTCAGCATTAAGTATTATGTTAATGAGCTTATTAAGCGCTTTGTTGTCTTTCAGCTCTTTCTTATATTTCTTCTTGAAGCGCATCCATTTTTTGGGGTCGTGGGCGAACCATTTTCTCAGCTCATCGCTGGGGGCGACATTCTTCACCCATATGTCTATATTTGAAGTGCTCCTCCTTATGCCTCTAGGCCACATCCTGTCAACTAAAATCCTCTCTCCGTCTTTTACATCCACTTTCTCATAGACGCGCTTTATCTGTATCATTCCAACGAGAATATAATCAGTAGAAAGTTTATAAAAGGTGCAGTGGAGCTGTGTTTTCCATTCAAGCAGTTACATGAGGCTTTCCTCTTCAACCTCTACCTCATTTACCCCGTTTATTGCCTTGAGCTGTTCCTCTATTGCAGAGGATTTGGTGGTTTGGTCATCAAAAACAAAGCGTGCTTTTATTATCTTTATCCCGAATGCTACTTCGAACTCCTGTATGGCGGTAGGAGAGAGTTTATCTTTTATTTCGCGCATTGCCTCTTCCAGCTTTTCCTCTTTTGGATATATCTTAAAGATTATTGCCACTCTCGACATCAAGGTCCCTCGAATCCGCATTCAGGGCATTTGTATGAGTTTGTTATCTCTCTGCAGTGGTGGCATCTTATTATGGTGCCTTTGCCGCAGCTAGGACATTTGAACTCTGTATATTCGCTTGTCAGCCTGCCGCATGAGATACACGCCTTTCCTGGTAAAATAGGTATCAAATCACCTTTACTGTAGGGTTTTGTGAAATGCATTTATAATGCTATCTGCCTTTCTGTTTCTTTTTGGATCCTCCGTTTCTTTGGGAATTACTCTGTCTTGTAAGTTTTAATAGCATTGATAATATTGCAAAATCAATTATGAGGAGCACTATTAGTATTATTAGGATTAAGGTTAGCAGCAAATATATCTTTATTGCGGCAGGAAATACGGTCAGGGTAGAGCCCGCCTCTGTAGAGGGAGGCGTTTCTGGAATAAGGTTCTGCGATATCACAAGCGTGTCATTTGCAATCTGCCTACCTAATAGTGCAGTGCTGTATGCCTGGTATGCGTATTCGTGCGCTGAAGTTGCATTGCTCGTGAGCCTTGATTGCGCGACGTAGAACATTGCCTCGTTTTCGAACTGCGCAGGCCATGCGCCGAATAGAGAGCTGGAGTTTGTTGCCAAAGATGTGGCCATCGCATCAAGCGTTGATGTATTCATGCCGAAATAGGAATTAGCATACCCTTCAGAGTAGCCGTATTCGGAGTCCAGCATGGCTAGAGCGTAATTGCCCTCAGAATAGGCTTTCTGGGCTGTTGCAAGATAGAGATTGCTGCCATATGCCGTTGCGCGGGATATCCTCCTCGCAGCTATCGCCCTGAGCGATGAGGATTGTGAAACACCTGCGCCGGTAGAGTTAACATTTGTATATATGAAGTTTGCGGCTCCGCACCATGCGTTTGCCTCTGCACCCTGATACAGAGATTGCAGCACCTGATCGCTATTAAAAATGCTAGTGTTGTATGCAGAAATGGTGCTGGACGATGTGTATGACCCCCAAAGCTGCCTGAGTTCGCCCTGCAGTAGCCACTCATAATTCTGGGCTGTCATCTGCGGGGGGCTTAGAGAATTGCACGTTGCGTTTATCTGGTTCAATATCGATAGTCCCCCATATATGCTAGCGCCGCTGTTGGCGAAGTAGAATGCATTTATATAGTCCAGGAAGCTCTGGTCTGCACCGGTATAAAGGTAGCCTTTTGCTGCTATGGCGACGCCTTGGTTCAGTATGGCCTGCATTTGTGCTCTGGCATCTGAAAACCCTGGAAGCGTTAGCGCATTTATCTCCTGTTGTGTTATGTTGAATGTGAAATTTACAAGGCCAGGGAAAAGAGATTCATAACATTGGTTGCTGCATGTCAGGTTTGCTTCATGTAATAGATTTGGAGTGAGATTTGTATAGAATGTGAAATTGGTTTTGTTGTTTGGCGGCTCTACACCATAGGCGTATGGGAGTGCTTGGCTTATGTTAGATACCTGTACTAAAGGTATCCCGAACCTGCTCTGCACAAGATAGTAGAACTCTGCTTCCTGGCTGCTTGGGGGCACAGCGGGCACAAGTATGAATTCCATTCCGTTCCTTTGGGCTGCTGATGCCTTGTCGTATATTCCGCCTATTTCTCCTATGCTGCCGTTCATTATGGTTCCTGTGATTGTGAAATTCTGGATAAGGGGTTTGTGCGAGAGAGCAGATATCGCGATGAGCGTCATTGCGGCCCCTGCGCTAGGGCCGGATACGTTCGCATTTATATCGTGTATATCGTATGTGAAATTGTAATTGCTAAAGGAAAGCCCAAGAAAGCTCGAAGCATACTTCGCAGCGTAATATGCGGACTGCTTTGTATCGTTTGCTACTTGGCTCGGGCCG